>JACCYK010000281.1 GCA_013696525.1 Chloroflexia bacterium | reverse complement strand
CTGCCGATGGTGTGCAGATGGAGATCGGCGTAGCTAAAACCGGCCGGTGGCCGCTGGTTGTCGGTGAGCCAGATCGGGGTCAGCATCGCCCATTGGTCCAAGTGCTCGTCGATTAGCGGCTCGAGCGCTTGGGCAATGGCGGTCAGCATCTCGGTCGGGGTGCCGATCGGTTCAATCGCGGGCTCGAGATCGACCGTGACGCGGCGCCCTTTGCCGAAGGTGACGACACAGGGAACGATGATGCTGCCGGTGGCCTGGGCTAGCCGGACCGGTCCGGCCGGGAGCTTGATCACGCTGTCGAAGAACGGGATCTCGATGGAGGGCGTGGGGGTTGGCTCATCAACGAAGAGGACGACGATGCCCTTCGCGTCGAGGACACCGCGGAGTTGCGCCGCCATCCGCAGGGGTGACTGATCGACCGGGATGATCCGCGCTTCGGCCTTGGCGAAGCAGGCGATAAACCAGTCCATCAAAGCGCCGGAGCGAAATGGGCGGAAGAGCCGGGCCACGATCGCCAGCTCGCCGCGAAACCCCTGCTCCCGCAGCCAGTCGTTCGCCATCAGGCCGAGCGTGGGGTAGGGCCCGGCGTGGGGCGCGACGATGATAATGCCGCGTTGATTGAGTGAGGGCGCGATGTTCGCGGTCCCGTTCATGTCCAATCGTTTGATCGGATCGGGCAAGCGGACCCCCGATTGCAAGGTGCCGATGATGGTTTTGGCGTGGGTGGCGATCTGCTGGGCCCCGATGTACCAGGCCACCGGTCCCGGTGGCGGGTTCTGGTGGCGCACGTGCCGGATGTTGGTCAGCGCGATGTGGCGCGGCTTTTGGCGGAGCATGAAGTACATACCGGTGGCGGAGGAGAGCACATGCCAGATCGGCCACGGCACCGCCCAGGTGACCCAACTGGCCGCGACGATGCCGCGCAGCACGATACGATCAACCCGGGAGTACCGCGCCGTTGACTTCGCGGCGTCGAGCGGGCCAAATTTTGTCGCTTGCGCCACCGATGCTCCTCGTCTCCATTGCCGGACAGACGGGGCTGCCTGCCGGATACCCTGATTCGTGTCGCGGCCGGATCGACGGATTACGCCGGCCGGCGCCGCGCTCGACACCTCGCGGGCAATTGTGCAAGGTGCGATCATCAATTGCCAAGGCGGAGATCGTAGCGCATCCGCCGCGTCACGGCCGCGTGGGAAACGCGCGGGCTTTGGAACAGGATGGGATGCGATGGCGGTCGAGGTGAACAAGATGCTGGCGCGGTGTTTCTTCCAGGAGATTTGGAACGAGGGGCAGGAAGCGGCGATTGACCGCTATATCTCGGAGTTCGCGGCCGGCAACGACCCCGACTTTGGCTCGGGCCGGGAGGGGTTCCGACGGCAGTGGAAGAAATGGCGGGCCGCCTTTCCCGATCTCCACTTCGCGATTGACGACCTGATCGGCGAGGGCGACCAGGTGCTGACCCGGTGGACGCTGACCGGGACGCACCAGGGCGAGTTTATGGGCATCCCCGCCACCGGGCGCCGGGTCGCGGTCTCCGGCATGAGCCTGGACCGGATCGAGGACGGGATGGTCGTGGAAGGCTTCGACGGCTGGGACGCGCTCGGCTTACGCCGCCAGCTCGGCGCGATCCCGGATGATCCCGCCGACGAGTCATAGTCCGCCAGGCGAGTAGTTATGCCGTCGCAAACACCAGCGCAGGCTGTGAGGTGGTCACCTCGATCTTCGGACGAGGACTCTCTATGGCAGGATGTGCCGTATGAACGCTGCCGGTAACGATAATCGACGCTGGCTCGTGTCGCTGAGGCGTCACTGTCTCGAGAGCTGCCCGCCGAATGAATTCCGACGTCTTCATCCCGCGTCGCGTGGCGTAGTCCGCTATGCGCTCGAAGTCCCCGCGGGCAAATGCGACCGAGACAATCGCCCGCGGCGACTTCACGGCGGGCCGAACCTCGCCTTCATCCCAAGCTTCGGGATCCTGGAGTCCGTCTAGCTCGTCTTTGCTCCACATGTACTAACTCCTCTCGACTCATGACGAAAGCCTCGACCACTCGCTCGGTTTGCATGGCCAGGCTGTTACTGGCCGCCAGACCCTTGGATCATGAGTAGGCTCGATTGGGCTGGCCAGACACTGGCCCTGGCTGTCACGTCCGATGAGCAGATAGACCGCTCGTCTGAGCCTCCGGTACTTCAGTATCCGGTGTGGCCGGTCCAGCACCTGAACAATCCTGACAGCAGTGAGGCCGTGGGCCCAGATCTTCTCCTCGTTCTCTTCATCGAACGCGAAATCCTCGACAGCGAGGCTTGACGCCAAGAATTAAAAAGCTGGGCGCTCATGTCATCGTCGCCCGAATTGAAGGACAAGAGGCTGCACGAACACCGTTCACTATCGTTGCCGGGCCAATGTTCGCGTCCCATTAGTTCGAAAACGGTTCGTCGAACTACTCGTCACCCTGACATCACCTTTCTGGTGAAGGCAGACTTCGGTTCCTAAACTCTCGTTGCCGACACTTCTCGGGGCAATCGGTAGAGCTACGTACACTTGGATCGCTGGCCTCGCCTTAGCTAGGGCAGACGCAGGTGTGGAGCCGGGCGAAGGCGGCCTTGGCGGCGGCGACGCGGCCGCGATCTTCGATCGTCCGGCCGGCGGCGACATCGTCGAGGTATTTCTGGCCGGTTGCGGCGGTCATGCACAAGTGGCGGCATTGCTCCGCGAGCATTTCGGCGGACGAGCGTGGTATTCTCCGCACTCGATTGTTCTCGTCACGCATCGTGGTGCCCCTTCATGGTTGCGGGGTGGTCCCAACCCGCCTGGGATGGACGCCTTTAGGATAGCATGTCCCCGACAAACCAGAACGCATGATCGACCCGGCTGGCACGGCCGGGTCGCCGCTCGACCGCGTTTCGGCACGATCGGTAGGTGCGACTACAGGCCAGCCTGGACCCGCGTGGTATCAGTGTCCATGGACGTGCCAAGATACGTAGAGAAGGTAGAAGCGATTCATTTCGGCCCGCTCGCACCAGAAAGAGAGCATCTTCCTATGCCGAACCGCCACCGGCGGCCCGAACCCGTGCTGACCTACGCGTGTCATGGCTGTGCCACGACCGGTCAGGCCGCAACTAGGCTCATTCACCCGGTCAGCCGCCGCACCTTGCTGCGCGGGATGGCCGGCCTCGCCCTCGCCGCGCGATATGCGCCGGCAGCGGCGCAATCGCTTGGACCAGCGTTCAGCTATCCGATGGGGATTTCGGGGCAGGCGCTAGGGGACGGGTTAATCGTGCGTCACGGCTACGCTTGCGAAAATACGATCGTCCAAACCGGCTGGCTGCATACCGCCGAGGACTGGTATCGGACCAACGGCGCCGAGACCGGCGGCTCACGGGTCTACACGGTGGGAGCGGGGGAGGTCGTCTTCGCCGGGTACGACTATCCCGGCTTGGTCGTCATCGTCGAGCACGCGCCCGATCTCTTCTCGATGTATGGGCATCTCGACTACGCGGTCGCGGTTGAGCTCGGCCAAGTCGTTGACCGGGGCCAGCTCATCGGCACCGTGCTGACCCAGATCGGCCGCCGGGTGCCGAGCCATCTCCATTTCGAGATGCGGAATTTTTTCATCAACCCCGTGGTGAACGGCGAAAACCCGAGCCATGGGGTGCATTGCGGCGTTAATTGCCCGCCTGGTCCGGGCTATTGGCCGACGTCGGCGCCGGAGCATCCGACCGCGATCGGCTGGCGGAATCCGTCGCATGTGATTAACGGCCGCGCCTTCGCCGGCGGGGTGCCGCCGCGGGCGGAGGTCGTCGTCGCCGAGCTGGCGCCGGCGGCGGTCGACCTGTGGTCGGCGCCCGCCACCGAGCCCGGGGCCGAGGTCAGCGGTAGCCTGGCGGTGCGGCCGGGAGAGCGGTTCCGCCTCCTGAACGTCTCGGCCGGCCCCGAGGCGTCGGCGGAAACGAGCGCCAACGGGTATCAGGTTTGGTATGAGATCCAGTTCAAGGTCGGGGAGCGGACCTGGGTGCAGGCCGCCGTGCCGTCGCTGACCGACACCGGCGCCGACGGCCGCCCCTCGGCGGTGGTGCTCGCGTTCTTGCCGGACGTGCGATCAGCATAGTCCGCGCGATCCCCTGACGGAGCAAGTCACGTTGCCGTAGCATCAAGGTTTGCCAAGGGACTTGGATCGGCGCGTTGGCCCAAACACGCCAGTGACACCACATAGGCGATATAATTGTCATCGAAGATCGATCTGGCCCGTGAACTCGGGAAAGGAGAGGTGACGATGGCCGATGCAAAGACTGCGGCGAAGACGGCGGGGAGCCGCCAGCCGCTGCCGCCCAGCATCCCGAATTATGTCGTGAAGTCGCCTACACCATTGCCGCAACGGCCGGTGCCACAACGGCCGTTGCCACCTCTCCAAAGCCACCAGGAAGACTGAATCACGAGCGTTCGATCGCTCTCATGTCGGCCAGAATGGAGCGATGACCGCAACCGTGAGGCAGGCAGCTTCACCGGCAAGGCACCAGACCGCCGCCCCGACTTTTCCCGCCTTTCTCTCCAGTATCGGCTCGTTGTTGCTATATGCTTCGGCATAAGCGTCTCCAAGCCAACGATGAAGCTCGTCCGTGGTCCGATTGACCGTGACTTCTCGCCATTGGGTTAGATCAGGACGTGAGTCCCACTTGCTGATGCGGTACGACCACACAAAGAACATCGCAAGCAGCAAATAGAGAATGAAACCCAGAAACAGGGCGATCGTGGCAAGTGTCGAGACCCCTTGTCCGCCGTTGCTCCTGGTCAATAGACCTGCTGTCACCGGCAGTATCGTGCTGCCGATCGTGAACAACGTGGACGAGCGGGCATCGATAACCTCGATGTCATGAAATTGGGCATCCAACATGTTCATCGCCACCGCGAAGTAGAGGGAGTCGATAGAACCCGTCTCAACCGACTCGGGAGTCCGTGAGGCTGGTTGCTCAGGCAGGCCAATCAATTGATGTTTTCGTAGGCGCTGTCTAAGCCAACTCGCCACGGTGGTTCCAATACGTATCGACACTGACAGCCGATCGAAACGTGCGGGGCGGGGGCTAATCGGCGTTGGCTGGTGCCAGCGACGGCTCCCTCACCGAGATCGAAGCGCCGGTGAGCACCTCGCGGACGCGGGCGTCGGCGATCTCGGCTTCGCCGGGTTGCAGCAGCTCGGCGCTGAGGGCGACGCTGTGCTCGCCGTGGACGACGACTTCGATCTGGCGCTCGCCGGTGCGGAGGGCGTCGATGAAGCCGTCGCGGTCGAGCGGCGCCGCCGGCCCGAAGTGGATGATGACGCGGGCGATCGGTTGGCCCGCCTCGCCCCACGGATCGATCGCGAGCTCTATCCCCGCCGGCGCGAGCGCCCGCCAGGTCTCGTACCAACCTTTGGCCCGTGCGGTCCAGCCCGCGATCTTCGTTTCCACATCCTCCTGGAGGAGGGTTTCGACCGCGACCAGCAGTCCGATTATCGGCTCTTTGGCGACCTTCATCGGGCGGCCGATTCGCTGCACCGGCGGCCCATTGAGCGAAACCGCGTGGATCAGATCGGCCCGGCCGAGGATGAGGCCGCTGTTTTGCGGGCCGCGAATGCCTTTGCCGCCGCTGAAGATGACGAGGTCGGCCCCAACCTCCTTGGTGAAATGCCAGAGGTTCGAGACCGGCGGGATCTGCGCCGCCGCGTCGACGACGACCGGGACGCCGCGGGCGCGCGCCAGCTCGACCACCGTGGCGAGCGGGAGCGTCTTGAGGTTGAGGTGTTTCCCGGCGAAGTAGAAGACCGCCGCCGTGCGGTCACTGAAGGCGGATTCGAGATCCAGGGGCGTGGTCTCCATCGCGTGGCCGATCTCGATCAGCCGGGCGCCGGTCTGCCGGATCGCGAAGTCGTAGTAGTTGCGCTGGGCGCGGTGGATGATGATCTCGTCCTTGAGCCCGGAAAGGTCGGCCGGGAGACGCATCATGGCGGAAATGTCGTCGCCGGTGATGCAGGCGGCGGTGGCGAGAGCGAGACCGGCGGCGGCGCCGTTGCAGACGTAGGCGGCCTCGTTTTGGGTGATCTCGGCCAGCCGGTTGCCGACCGCGGCCTGCAACTGGCTCAGGTCGATGAAGCAGCCGGCGGCGTCGGCCATGGCTTGGGCGACATGGGGCTCCATGATCGAGCCGCCGAGCCTCGTATAGGTCGCGGCGCAGTTGATGATTAGCTTCAGGCCGAGGCGCTGGTAGATGTCCATCTCGATCGTCCTCCGTCACCGCGACACCGTGCTCGTCGCACTTAAACGCGGCGTCCGCGGGCTGTCAAGTGGAAGGGGACGTCGGCGATTGCGTTGGATAGGTGCATCGAGTGGCCGCTACCGCTATGATGGACGAAGAGGCGTGACCACCAAGCTCGGAGCTCCGCGATCAAGGATGGACGATGCTCGCTGTGCATGATGCGGCCGCGCTCGATCTGGCCGTCGAAACGCTGAAGTTCCTGAGTGATCGCAACCGGCTCCGGATCCTCGCGGTCCTCACCAAGACCGAGACCTGTGTCTGTGACCTGATCGACGAGCTTGGGTTGCCACAGTCGCTCATTTCCTACCATCTCCGCAAGCTGCGGGAGGCCGGGCTGGTCCAAGCCCGGCGTGAAGCGCAGTGGATCTACTACTCGCTCGATCCCGCCGCCTGGCAGCACCTGACCGCGCCGGTCGTCGATATCCTCGGCACCGTGTCGTTGCCGCCGAGCGCCGCCTACGGCTCCAGCCGGCGCTGCGTCGCGATGCCGGCCGATCCGGCCCACGGCGCGTGCGGCGGTCCCGGAGACGATTGCGGCGACCTTGGGCACGAGCCATGAGCGTGGCGGCTTGCCGGTGAATGGTCGGATCGACGCACCACGGTAGGGCGCCACTTCACCACGGCGCGTTGCGTCGATGGTTCGTCGCGAGACGAACGAGTTGGGTGGCCATCGGCGAAGCGAGGCGCTTTGGCGAGGCGTAGCGGTCGCGGCGTTATTGGTTGGCATCGGCTTCGCTCTGGCGCCCAAACGCTTCGTTCGATTGTTCAGCCTGCCCGCTGACGGGATGACTGGAACAGCCGCATTGGGCTGGCGGCTCTTCGCGATCAGAAACGTGGTCATCGGCGGAGCCGTGCTTGCGGGTTCCGTCCCGGCCCGTCGGGTCGTCTCCTGACGCGGCTCCTTGACCAGATGGCGTTCCTCCGAGCACTGGTCACGAAGTCCGTACCACGCTGGTCCGCTGTACTCGCGATGGCGACCTCGGCTTCCATCATCGGGATGTCCGCCATCGCTTCCCGCCAAGGCCGGCCGGAGCAGGAGGACGAACAACTCCCTCGGTGGCCACGGGCGATTGCCGAGCGTCGGCTCGCGGTATGAGCATGGCGCCGTATGGCTGGCCCGCGGCACAGACAGGCGATTGGTCGGTAACTGAATAGTCAACCGCTGGCCGTTGACAGGGCTTATCCATCCCCTATACTCCGAAGTGAAAATCAATGTCCGCTTATATGCACGGCGGCTGGTTGGAGGACAGCGTGGTCCTTGCCCCCTCATCTCGACTCTCATGCACCACCGCTTGCGGCTCCACCCGGCAACGCCCGGCGGTCCCGTGGCTGGATCACCGGGTTGGCCGGACGAATCATCGCCGGGGCACGGCGACGCGTGGTTGAGCGATACGTGGCGGCGGCCAGACGGCCGTCCGGCGGGGCGCCGGTCGGATCGGCGCGACGGCGAGGAGGAACCAGCATGGTGATGGAGCAATCGGTTGATCGGAGAGCGTTCTTTAGGCTCTCCGGGTTAGCGAGCGGCGCCGTCCTGAGCGGCGGCGCGGTCATCGTC
>JACCYK010000277.1 GCA_013696525.1 Chloroflexia bacterium | reverse complement strand
ATCCGGGCCACGGAACCGGCGGCGGCGGCCGGGGGCACGATCTCGGTCCTCTCCGGCGACGAGCTAGCGATCCTACCCCTTGCCGGCCTGGTCGACCTGGACGCCGAGCGCGGCCGGCTGCGACAAGAAATCGCCGAAGCGGCCGCCGAGCAAGAACGGGCCGAGCGGCAGCTCGCCAACGAAGCGTTCGTGGCGAAAGCGCCCCCGCCCGTGGTCGAGGTCCAGCGCAAGCGGCGCGAGACCGCCATCGACCAGATCGCCTTGCTCGAACGCCGCCTGGCCGACCTCGGGGCATGACGATCGCCGTCGTCACCGGGTCGCGGTTCGAGCGGGCTTGGTTCGCCCGGCCCACGACCGAGGTGGCCACCGATCTCATTGGCTGCTTGCTCATCTCCGACCTGGCATCCGGACGGACAGTGGGCCGGATCGTCGAGACCGAGGCGTATTGCGGCCCCAGCGATCCCGCATCCCATTCGTCGTGGATGCGGACCAAGCGGGTGGCGGCGATGGCCCGAACGCCGGGCCTTGCCTACGTCTACCGCTCGTATGGCATCCACGCCATGCTCAACGTCGTCGCCAAGCCGGACGGTGACACGGGCGGCATCTTGATCCGCGCCGTGGAACCGCTCGCCGGCCTCGACCTAATGGTGACGCGGCGCGGCCTGGCCTCGATCCCGCTCCTCTGCACCGGCCCCGGCCGGCTCTGTCAAGCGTTCGGCATCACCCTCGACGACCACGGCACGGACCTCGTCGCCGGCAGTCGCATCTGGTTCGAGCCAGGGACACCGCCCGCCGCCATCTCGGCCAGCGGCCGGATCGGGATCACCCGCGGCACCGAGCACCAATGGCGCTTCTTCGAGACCGGCAGCCGGTTCGTCTCCGGCCGGCGCCCAGGCGCTCTACCCCGCTAGTTAGCTGATCGCGGCCAAGGTCGCCTCCGCGTACCCCTGATGCAGCGGGTAGTGCCCGTAAGAATTGCCGGCGACCCAGGCTCCCACCGGATAGTCCTCCGGGCCGCCGGCCGGCGCCCCTGCCTGGTAGTGCGAGTACGGCTGGTTGAGATCTTCCCAGGTCAGGCCGTCAAGCACGACCAGCAGCGCGGCGTGCGTCTCATCGGCCCGCCGCTTGACGTCCGCCACCGGGAGCTCCTTCGCCAGGGCATAGACCCGCGCGTTGATCGCATCGGTATCATGCCCCGCGTAGAGTTGCTCATCGATCCCCATCGCGGCCGCCCGTGACCCTTTCGTCAACAACCCCATTAGTGACCGCTCCCAAGCACTGATATGGGCGATTTGGTCTTTGACCGACCAGCCCCCCGGCCCGGGGATCACGATTCGGGCATCGTCAACGCTAAACGTTGCGTCACGAAACGAGGTCCAGGTCCGGTCGATCCGTACCATCAGGTCGGCCTTTGACGTCGGGTGGTCCATCCGCTTCTGTCCTCCTCGGCTCTGTTTCTTGCCCGGGCGTGTTCGGCCGCGACCGCGGCACCGGCCTGAGGCAATCTTCCCACGACATCCGGTCACGCCACGCCCGCAATGCCGCGTGGGTCGTCCGGCACCGCATGCCCTCGACAATCAGGCTATGATCGTTTCGTAGAATGCAGTACTGTTTGGGCGGGTCAGGTCGCTGGTCGGGATCGTAGTGCCATTGAATCGACATGCGCCACCAATCGAGACCGCCTGGCGATCACCGAACCTCACCGTTCGGGCCCGCGCTCTGCTTAATGCGAACGGCCGGCGAGGCACGCGGGCGGAACCGGTCAGCAAGAGAAATCGGAGCACCTATGCGACGTCTGCCAGCCCGCGCCACGATCATCTTCGACGGCTCGTGCAACTTCTGTACTTGGTCGGTCGAGTTGGTCAAGCGGTTCGATGACCATGATCGGCTGCACATCGTCCCGTTTCAGGGCGACGGCGTCCTGAGCGAGCACAAGCTCAGCCAAATCGAGACCGAAGCCGCCGCCTGGGCGATCACGCCCAGCGGCAACCGCTATCGTGGCGCGGCGGCGATCAACCTGGCCCTGTCGGTGGCCCTCGGCAGCAGGTTACCGATCATGCTCTACAAGCTGCCGCTCATCCAGCAGGCCCAGGACGCCATCTACGCGGCGATCGCCCGCAACCGGACCCGATTCCGCGGCGTGACGCCCTATTGCAAGCAGCACCCGGAAGCCTGCGTGGGATGAGGGACCGGTTGCGATTCCGGCGACCTAGGCGGCCGGGCCCGAGGCGTCGAGCTGCCGGCGCGGGATCGCCGCCGGGTCGAGCGCCAGCCGGGCCGACGCCTCCGCCTGCCGGATCGCCTGATCCTCGGCCGTGAGGTCGAGCTCAAGCTCGCCGCCGGCGGGGAGCCACCGGCAGCCGCGGTCCGCCAAGAGGGCGGCGACGCGGTTCATCGGCATCGCGC
>JACCYK010000261.1 GCA_013696525.1 Chloroflexia bacterium | reverse complement strand
GCGTCATCGTCCGGGCCACCTCCGGTGATGCCACCCAAGCGCTCTTGGCGCTGTATGGCGGGATGGGGCAGGCAACGCTCGGCGTCATGGCCCAATTCGAGGATGACGATCTGGCCGTGATCCTCGCGTTCCTCCAGGCGGCGAAGGCCGTCGCAGCCGAGCAGATCGAGCAGATTCGTTCCCGGTCGGACCCGGGCCCAGCTCCCCGCTAACCAATGCCGTGGCCCGGACAATCGGTGCTCGACGGTTTCGGCTCGCGCCCCGCGGCACCGGCGCGAGCGGTAGACTACGCCTGACAAGCAATCGACGGTGGAGCCAGAACCGGGCAGAGGGCAGGCACTCATGACAGAGCCACTTGAAAAGCAGGCGACGGCCGTGGTCACCGGCGATCGCCAGATCGGGCTGGTCGGCCTGGCGGTGATGGGCGAGAACCTGGCGATGAACATCGCCCATCACGGGTTCCCCATTTCGGTCACTAACCGGACTCAGAGCCGAACCGACCACTTCCTGGCGGAGCGGGGCGCCGAGGCGGGAATCGTCAGCACGATCTCGCTCGAAACCCTGGTGGCGACGCTGGCCCGGCCGCGCCGGGTGCTGCTGATGGTCAAGGCCGGGCCGCCGGTCGACGAGGTGATCGCCGAGCTGGCGCCATCCCTGGAAGCAGGCGACATCATCATCGACGGCGGCAACTCCTTCTTCCTCGATACCGAGCGCCGCGGCAACGAGCTGGCCGCGCAAGGATTGCAATTTGTCGGCATGGGCGTCTCCGGCGGCGAGGAGGGCGCCCTCCACGGTCCCAGCCTAATGCCGGGCGGACCTCGTGCCGCCTACGACGTGCTGGAGCCGTTGCTGACCGCCATCGCCGCCAAGACCGAGGCCGGCCCCTGCGTCACCTACATCGGCCCCGGCGGCAGCGGCCATTACGTGAAGATGGTCCACAACGGGATCGAGTACGGCGACATGCAGCTCATCGCTGAGACGTACGACATCATGCAGCACGCCCTGGGCCTGACCGCGCCGGAGCTGGGCGAGGTCTTCCTCCGGTGGAACGAGGGCCGCCTGGCCTCCTACCTGATCGAGGTCACCGCCGCCGTGCTGACGGAGACCGACCCCGAGACGAACCAGCCGCTGGTCGATCTGATCCTGGACCAGGCCGAGCAGAAAGGCACCGGCCGCTGGACCAGCCAGAGCGCGTTAGAGCTTGGGACCCCGATCCCCACCATCGACGCCGCGGTGGCGGCCCGAAGCATGTCGTCGAGCAAGGGGCAACGGCTGATTGCCAGCGAGGTGCTGCACGGTCCCGAGGTCGACCCCGCCAGCCTCGATCTCGATCGTGAAGAATTCCTGGCCACGCTCGAAGACGCCCTCCTCTTCGCCAAAGTTTCGTCGTATGCACAGGGCATGGCCCTGCTGCGGGCCGCCAGCGTCAGCTACGACTACGGCCTGAACCTGTCCGAGATCGCCCGCATCTGGAAGGGCGGCTGCATCATCCGGGCCAAGCTCCTCGACCCGATCCGGGAAGCCTTCGGCGCCGACCCCGAGTTGAACAACCTGCTGCTGGCGCCGCACATCGCGGAGACGGTCAACGCCACCGCCGCCGGCGCCCGGCGGGCGATCCAGGTGGCGCGGACGCTCGGCCTGCCCTGTCCCGCCCTCAGCGCCTCGCTCGACTACTTCGACACCTTCCGCACCGAACGGCTGCCGGCCAACCTGGTCCAGGCCCAACGCGACTTCTTCGGCGCCCACACCTACCGCCGGCTCGACCGCGACGGCATCTTCCATACCGTCTGGGGCCAGCAGGAGGCGCCGGTACGGCAATGATCCGATGGGGCAATGCTGGCACATCGCCGCCCCGCTCGACCCGAGAGGTGGATGGATCGAAATCTCGCGCCGTTGCACTCGACGCTCGGGACGAGTGGGGATTGAAACGGGGAGGAACCGATGACCGACGCCCGCACCACAACCCGCCCCCCCGAGCCACCGGCAGAGCCGGACACCGCGGACGGCGCGGAGCCGTTCGACACGCTGGCGCAACCGAGCGAGCTCTGGTCGCCCGCCTTCGATGCCTGGGCCACCGATCCGGCGGTCCACAACCCGCTCCGCTCCGGCCCGCTGGACCGGATGCCCGCCCCCTGCGCGATGGTCATCTTCGGCGTCAGCGGCGATCTGACCGCCCGCAAACTCATGCCGTCGCTCTACGACCTGGCGGTCGGCCAACCTCTGCCCGAGGGCTTTACCATCACCGGCGTCTCCCACCGGGGCTGGAGTGAGCGGGATTTTCAGAACGAGATGCGGGCCGCGGTGACCGAATCGGCACGGACCCCGGTCACGGACGAGAGCTGGGAGCTGTTCGCTCGCCGCTTGTCGTACGTGCGAGGCGATTTCAGCACGCCGGCGACCTATGCCGCGCTCGGCAAGCACCTGACCGAGATCGACCGCGACCACCGCTCGCTGGGCAACCGGCTCTTCTATCTGGCAACCTCGCCCAGCTATTACCTGCCGATCATTCGCGGTCTCGCCGCCGCCGGCGTCTCCGAGCGGCAGGCCAACTACGCGGAGCCGGCCGAGGGCTGGCACCGGATCGTGATCGAGAAGCCGTTTGGGCACGACCTGGCCAGCGCCCGCGCCCTGATCGCGGAGATGGCGACGATCTTCTCGGAACGCCAGATCTACCGGATCGATCACTATCTCGGCAAAGAGACGGTCCAAAACGTGCTCGCCTTCCGTTTCGCCAACATCCTGTTCGACCCGGTCTGGAACCGGCAGTACGTCGATCACGTCCAGATCACCGCCGCCGAGGCGATCGGGGTCGAAGGCCGCGGCGGCTACTATGAGGAATCGGGCGCCCTGCGCGACATGGTCCAGAGTCACCTGTTGCAATTGCTGACCGTGGTGGCGATGGAGCCGCCCGCCTTCTTTAATGGCAACGCCGTCCGCGACGAGAAGGTCAAGGTGCTGCGCTCGGTCGTGCCCCCGGTGGGGGACGATGTGGCGACGCGGGTGGTGCGCGGCCAGTACGAGGCCGGGTTCGTCGGCGGCCGGCCGGTGCCGGGTTATCGCGAGGAAGAGGAGGTCGCGCCGGCCAGCGGCACCGATACCTTCATCGCCCTGCGGCTGCAAATCGACAACTGGCGGTGGAACGGGGTGCCCTTCTACCTGCGGACGGGCAAGCGCCTGCCGCGCCGGGTCACCGAGATCGCGATCCAATTCAAGCAGGTGCCGCACCTGATGTTCCAGAGCGTCGGCCAGTTCGACCTGACGCCAAACGTGATCAGCCTCCGGATCCAGCCGGACGAGGGGATCGCGATCCGCTTCGCGGCCAAAGTCCCCGGCGCCGGTACCCAGCTCCGCACGGTGCGGATGGATTTCCTCTACGGCTCGTCGTTCGGCCAGGCCGGGGTCGATGCCTACGAGCGGTTGCTCCTGGACGCCATGTTCGGCGACCCGACCCTCTTCACCCGGCGCGACGAGATCGAGGCCGCCTGGATGATCATGCAGCCGATCCTCGACGCCTGGGCCGACCCGGCGACGCCCCCGGTCCGCCCCTACGAGGCCGGCACCTGGGGCCCGGCCAAGGCCGACGCGATGATCGAGCGCGACGCCCGCTCCTGGCGCCGCCCGTAGCGTCTAGAGGAGGCACCGATGCACTACACCGTTCTGCTCTCACCGGGGAGCACCCCCCCGGTTACGTGGCCTACGTTCCAGTCCTCGGGGTCGTCACCCAGGGAGAGACCATCGAAGCCGCGCTACAGGCGGCCGGAGAAGCGGCCAGACTTGATAGTAGGGATCGGATCCGGCACGACGAAGAGGTGCCGGCCGAGCCACTCGATTGCGTGCTGACGAAGATCGAGGTCGAGGTGCCGGCCGCGGCCGCCGTTTCGTAGCCAATGAACGAACGCCGGCCTCGGACCGCGTGCCGCGGCGGGCCAGGCCGGCCGGCGTCGCCTCCGCCGGGTGCAGCCAAGTCAGCGCCGTCGACCCCGAGCCAGCACCCGTCGGGAAGCCATTACCCGCGAGGTAATTGTCGTCGCGCCATTTACCCTCGATAGTCTGTTCTCGGGTCGATCATTGTCCGACCACGAACGACCCACAACCGAGGGCGTCGTGCCGACCGTGGCGCGACGACCGGGCTAGCGAGCGCGGAGCCGCTCGCAACGACACGAAAGGACCTCCGAAATGCGCAAAGTGATCGCCGCCGAGTTCGTCACCCTCGACGGCCTGATGTCCGATGTTGGGGATACGATGGAATGGACACTTACCAGCTTCAACGACGAGATGGCGCGCGCGATCGCGGACCAGCAAGCGGCCACCGACACGATCCTGATGGGACGTGTCACCTACGACATCATGGCCGGCTACTGGCCAACCGAGCACGCGGCGGAAGAAGACCCCGGCCTGGTCAACCATATGAACGAGACGCCCAAGGTCATCTTCTCCCGAACCCTCGAGCAGGCCAACTGGAATAACACCACCGTCGTCCGTGACGACATCGAAGGTGAGGTGCGCCGGTTGAAAGTGCTTCCGGGCAAGAACATCGCCCTCCTCGGCAGCGCCAGCATCGTCGCTCAGCTCGCTAACGCCGGGCTCATCGACGAGTATCAGCTCCTGCTGAATCCCGTGGTCCTCGGGCGGGGAAAGCCGCTCTTCGGCGACACGGTCAGTCAGCAAGACCTGAAGCTGGTCAAGGCCGAGACCTTCACCAACGGCGTGCTCGCGCTCACGTATCAGCCGGTTGGCCACTAATCCCGAAGCTCTCCGGCCCGCGAACGGCGGGGTGAGGATGACATGCACCGACGGACGTTTGTGGCTATGGTTGCCACCACCGGCACGGCCCTGGCGGCACCGGTACGAACATTCGCGCGCACGGACGCCGGGACGGCGACACCAGCGAGGGAACAAGGAGACCAGATGACAGACACCGCACCCAGGACCGGCTACGCCCCGGTCAACGCCTTGGAGATGTACCACGAGATCCACGGCACCGGCGGCGTGCCGCTGATGCTGCTGCACGGCGGCTTCTCGACGATCAATATCGACTTCGGGCGGGTGCTGCCGGCCCTCTCCACGACCCGCCAGGTGATCGGCGTCGAGCAGCAAGGCCACGGTCATACCGGCGATATCGACCGCCCCTTGCGCTACGACTTGATGGTGGACGACACCATCGCCCTGCTGGAGTACCTCGAGATCGACCAAGCCGATCTCTTTGGCTATAGCATCGGCAGCGCCGTCGCCTTGGAGGTTGCCACCAAGCGGCCCGATCTGGTTCGCAAGCTAGTGCTGGCAACGGTCATCATCAAGCCGGAGGGGTTCCACTCCGAGCTCCTGGCGGGCCTTGAGCACATGACCGTCGAGATGCTGGCCGGCTCCCCGTTTCATGAGGAGTACCTGCGGGTGGCGCCCAACCCGGACGCCTGGCCGGACGTGTTCGCCAAGAAACAGCAAATGGACCGGGAGTGGACGGGCTGGCCGGACGAGCTGATCGGATCGATCACGGCGCCGGCGCTGATCATCGCC
>JACCYK010000235.1 GCA_013696525.1 Chloroflexia bacterium | reverse complement strand
CCGTCCCCGTCTCGCCGGGCGCTAAAGACACCCGGCTGCAACACGAAAGCATCCTGAAGGAAGCTGAATCCAGTACCAGTACCGCGAATTCTCCAACAGCCGCCGCGTATTCCAGCCCCTTTAGGGTGCTTCCGGAGGGTCAGCCGGGTGTCTTTAGCGCCCGGCGAGACGGGGACGGCGATCGAGTTGGATACCCAATCTCGTGAGACTGCGGCACCCGCGCCTACGACCCGTCCCGCCGCCAGTCGAGCATCCGCGTCGCCAGGGGCATCTCCGCCGTCCCTTCCCGGTTCAGGGGCAAGCGATCGACGTGCGCGGCAAGCTCCTGGAAGAAGCCGGCAACCTCGGGCGTGGCCAGGAACCGGTGAAACTGCTCTTGAAAATCGCCGTCGGCCACGGTGATCTCCAGGGCGTAGAAGCCGCTGCCGATGAAGGCCGCCAGCCGCTCCACCCCAGCTCCGCGATTGAGCGCCGCCACCGGGAACCGCTCGTGGATCGCCCGCACCTGGACCTCGTCGCCGAGCGCCATCGGCGACACGTACAACACCGTCTGCATCGATCCGGCTCCTCTATGCTCGGTGGGGATATGAGCGACCGCCATCTACCGCGGCGCGGTGGCGGCTCACCCTTGGCACGCTTCGTCTCGCGACCGCAAGATCATTGCCGGGAGCACCAAAGCGAAGCCCCTCTCCCAACCGTGGGAGAGGGGTTGGGGTGAGGGCCGTTCGGCGAACACCCGAAGTCCGTATTAGCGTTCGCTCATCTTCTTGACCGCCATCGCCGCGATGCCGCCGAGGGCCACCTTGGCCAGCGGGTTGTCCAGCAGGCTGCCGCCCTCTTGTTGCTGGTGGCCCTGAACCTGGGGCTGGTTGTTGTTCCCGCCCATGCCGAAGAGCCCGGCCAGGCCGCCGCCGCTGGTGTCCTCCTGCTGGTAGCGGGAGGTCGCTCGCGCTAGCTCGCGCGGATCGTCGTTGTTCTCATCGACATTGATCCGGCCCTTGCTGCGCTGCTTCATCTCGCGGCGGAGCCGCTTCCGGTCTTCTGGCGGCATGCGGGTGAACGCCTCGGCCGCGGCGTCCTCGAACTCTTGGGGGGAGAGCGAGCTGGCGGCCTGGCGGTAGTTGTGGATGGCCTCTTCGTCCGAGTACCCCTCGTGCGGCAGGCCGGTTTCGTAGCGATTCACGAAGTCGCGGCCGCGAGCTTGGCGGCGAGGGGCATCCTCGTCGGCTTGGCCACCAAAGAGCCCGCCCAATAGCTGGTCTACCATGATTGCATCGTCCTCTCAATTCTCGATCCCGAGCGCCCCGTGGACCCTCGGCCAGGCGCCCAAGATGATGCCTGGCAGGGGAGTTGAAGCATAAAGGATGCCAATGATCGCCCGGTTCGGGGTGAGCGTAACTGATCGGCATCAGCCGCCGGTAGCATTGGGTGCGGCCGGGATCCGGGCCACGGCCCGCGGGTTGAGCTGGATGCCCCATCCCGGCAAATCGGGGGGGCGGACGTGGCCGTCCTCCGGCAGGGGGTCGCCGGTGAAGAGGCCGTCCCAGATCGAGACGATCGCGTTGCCGTCCGGGCTCATCGCCAAGATCTCTTGGAACGGCCCGTTCGGCGTCGCCATCTGGAAGTGGACGCTGAAGACGCCGCTGCCGTGGGGCACGACCGGGATGTCGTGGGCGGCGGCCATCGCCGCGATCTTGCGCGCCTCGGTGATGCCGCCGACCCAGCCCAGGTCCGGTTGCAAGATGTCGACGCGGGCGCGGGCGATCAGCTCGCGGAAGCCGTAGCGGGTGTACTCGTGCTCACCGGTGGTGAACCGCTGCCAGGGGCAGGCGGCCTTGATCCGGGCGTGGCCGTCGTAGTCGTCCGGCGGCAACGCCTCCTCGATCCAGCGCACCCGGTAGGGCCGGACCGCGTTCGCCAGGTCGATCGTGTACGGCACATCGAGCGCCATGTAGCAATCGAGCATCAGATCGAAATCGGGGCCCACTTCCTCTCGCGCGCGCTCCACCATCGCCACGTTCGCCTGAAGCCCCTCGTGCCCATCGGCCGGCCCGTGGGGGAGCGGCAGCTTGCAGCCGAAGTAGCCAAGCTCTTGATACCGCGCCGGCTTGATCCCCGTGACATAGCACGGGATAGAGTCTTTGGTCGCCCCGCCCAGCAGCTTGTAGACCGGCTCATCGCGCAGCTTGCCGCAGAGGTCCCACAGGGCGAGGTCGATGGCGCTGATGGCGTGCAGGGCCAGCCCCTTGCGCCCGTAGGGCAGGGTGCTCCGCCACATCTGGTCCCAGAGCCGCTCGACATCGCGCGGGTCGGAGCCGACCAGGAACCGGGCAAGGTGCCGCTCGACGATCGTGCCGCCGGCGATGCCGCCCTGGCTGACGCCGACCCCGATCGTGCCGTCTTGGCCCTCGATCTCCACGATCAGGCCGCCCAGGGCGTCGATCCCCCAGCTTGTCCGCGTCGCCTTGTAGGCGGGGTAGACCGACATCGGGTTGGCGATCACCGAATCGCGGATCCAGTGCCCACTCGGGCGGCTGAAATAATCGGTCCCCGTGCTGACCGGCACAAAGGCCCGCACATCGACGATCCGAAACCGGTCCGCGCTCATCTGCCCCTACTCCTGGTAAAACATCTCGGTCATCGGCCAGATCGTCGGCGTGTGGTCGTCGTTGTACTCCATGTACGGTTCCATCATCAGCCACCAATCGCGCTGGACCGGGTCGATCGCGCCGCCGGTGGCGAGGGGGGCCGTTGGCTCGTCGGTCTCGTAATAGGCGAAGAGATCGAGGCCGAGCCGGTGGATCGAGTAGTTGCGAATCCCGGTCCGGCGGATCAGGGCGGCGACCTCCGGCCAGACGGCGTCATGCTTCTCTTGATAAATCGCTTCACATCCCGGCTTCAGGCGCATCTTGAAGGCGACGCGGGCCATGGGGTTGTCTCCCTATTGCGTAAGGCGATCGCCGTGCCAGCGGCGCCGGGCGCTAAAGACACCCGGCTGATCCCTCGAAAGCCTGGTGAACCAGGCTGGAATTCGCCCGGATGGGTCCGATAATTGGCGTCAAGTCGCCAACATCAGCTTCCTTCAGGATGCTTTCGGGGGTCAGCCAGATGTCTTTAGCTTCTGGCGCGAGCGGGCAACGATCGCGGTGCATGGTGTCCAAATCGCAATCCCCCGCGTCCGGCCAGAGGTTCATACGGTCGCCGCGATCGGCAGGTGGACCACCCGCCCCGTCCGCGCCGCCTCGAGCGCGGCGGCCAGGAACTCGACCGTCAGCAAACCAAGCTCGCCTGAGACCAGGACCGGGCTCGTCCCCAGGATCGTAT
>JACCYK010000233.1 GCA_013696525.1 Chloroflexia bacterium | reverse complement strand
GGTGACGACCGGGAAGCCCATCGTGCTGGGCGGCTCGGCGGGGCGCAACGAGGCGACCGGCCGGGGCACCGTGTTCGCCATCGAAGAGGCGGCCAAGGTGCTGGACGTTGATCTGACCAAGACCCGGACGATCGTGCAAGGCTTTGGCAATGCGGGGTCGGTGGCGGCCCGATTGATGGCCGACCTCGGCTCCAAGATCGTGGCGGTTAGCGATTCGCGCGGTGGGATTTACAATCCGAACGGGCTGGACCTCGGAGCCGTGGCAGCGCATAAAGCGAGGACCGGCAGCGTCGTCAGCTTCCGCGAGGCCGAGAACGTCTCGAACGAGGCGCTATTGCTTTTGCCCTGTGACATCCTGATTCCCGCCGCCATGGAAGGACAGATCATGGCGGCAAACGCGAACCAGATCCAGGCGAGCATGGTCGTCGAGGCCGCCAACGGGCCGACCTCGCCCGAGGCCGATGCGATGCTGTTTGATCGCGGCGTTTTCGTGATTCCCGATATCCTGGCGAACGCCGGCGGCGTCACGGTCTCCTATTTCGAATGGGTGCAGGCACTCCAAGCGTTCCCTTGGACCGAACAGGAGGTGAACGACCGCCTGCGCAAGATCATGGCTCGCTCGTTTGAGGCGGTTTACGAAACCTCGCGCCAGTATGGCGTCCACATGCGGACGGCGGCGCTGGTCCGGGCGGTCGCCCGGGTCGCGGAATTTACCGAGCTGCGAGGGATCTATCCGTAGCCCGTGGTGTGGCGGTGAGGCGAGGTCGGTTCCAGACGGCATAGTTGCTCGTCAGGCGGTCTCGATTCGATCGTGAAGCAGGGCGGATAGCTGATGAGTAGGCGGACGCGCGACAAGAACCTGGATGGGTAATCCGCACACGAAGCGACAGGTCCCAACAGGGCGTGGCTGGACGCTCCTGTTCGTCATCTCACTCAGCCTGTTGGTCGTCGTTGTCGCGTTCGGCGGCGGCCTGGTGGCCGAGCGCTGGCTCTTCCAGGGCGCGGCGCTCTTCGATCAAAGCTCCGCTGGACGATCCGAAGCCGCGAGCGACCCATACGATCCACGGCTGGCGTTCCCTCGCCTTGCCGAAGTCAAGCAACTGCTCGAGCACGAGTATTTCTACCGGCCCGCTTCCCCGGACGCGGCCGCGACCTTTGTCGCTGAGCTGGATCGTGATGCAATCGCTGGCATGACCGTGGCCGCCGCGACGCCCGCGGCGTCGCTCGCGGAGTACCGGCGGGAGCTCGAGTACGCCGGCATCCATGGCATGACCAGCGGCTTGGAGGATGCGTACACCGTCTTCCTCGAGCCCGCGCTGCAGGCGCCACTGGCGGAGGATCTCCGTGGCGAGTACGAGGGGATCGGCGTCGTCGTCAACCAGCCCGAGGGGCGATTCACCATCATCAGCGTCTATCCCGGTTCCCCGGCCGAAGCGGCCGGGTTGCAGGCCAACGATGTCATTCTCGAAGCCGATGATACTCCGCTCACGGACCTCGAGACGGCGAAAGCGCTCGAGGTGATCCGGGGACCGGCGGGAACGCGGGTGCGGCTGGTGATCGAACGAGAGGGCAAGGCGGCGCCGTTCACGGTCGAGGTCGAGCGGCAGGCCATTGTGACCCAATCGGTCATGTATGAGCCGGTGGCCGACGGACGCCTGGGCTGGATTCGGGTCGGCATTTTCGGCGACAAGACGACCGGCCAGCTCGATGAGGCGTTGCGCCAAGCCGAGGACGACGACGTTGCCGGGATTGTCCTTGATCTCCGGGCCAATGGCGGGGGATGGGTCGTCAGCGCCCAAGAAGTGATCGGACGGTTCGTGCCGGCCGATCGCGGACCGGCCCTGTACGAGGATCGACGGCCCGGCGACGACGATCCGCTGGAAGCACTGCCCATTCTGAACGGTGGTACGACGCGGTTCGATCTGCCGCTCGTGGTCTTAATTGACGGGGGAACCGCCAGTGCCGCTGAGATCGTGGCGGGGGCGCTCCGAGAATACGGCCGGGCGCGGCTGATCGGCCTGCCGACCTTCGGGAAGGGCTCGGTCCAGCGCGTGCATGACTTCGCCGACGGCTCATCGGCCCGCGTGACATCGGCCCAATGGCTGACCCCGGACCAAGCGCCAATCCCCGAGGATGGCCTGCAACCGGATGTAACAGTTGCTTTGGCCGAGGGCGAGGATGGACGGGATGAGCAATTGGACCGGGCAATCGAGGCGTTGCTGGACGGCGCCATGCGCCGAGATCCTGCTTCGCAATCAGCGATCCTGACCTTTTCGGTTTGACGCTTGAGCCACCTGGTCCGCCCAGGGCCGGTTTGGATATCGGAGCCGCCAGTGCTGGATGCTGTCGTGAACCAGCGAAAGCAGCGTTTCCAGGTCAATCGGCGGCACGACGACGGCGGTGACGCCGGCGCTGACCGCCTCCGCTTCGACCACGGGCGACTCGGCAATCAGCAGGAGCGGGACATCGGTTCGAGGCATTCCCGTCCGCTCGTCGCGCGGCTCTCGCCGCAGCCGGCGAATCAGCTCGATCGCGCTCATGCCGGTCAAGGCGGCATCGATGACGACCAGGTCAAATGAGCGAAGGCGAAAGACTTCGAGCGTCTGGACGCCACTGGCGATGACGCTGACCCAGCATCCGCCAAGCAACAATCCCTCTTGCAAAAAATCACGCAGATCCTGATCATTGGTGACCACCAACACATGAGGGCGCACCGCTGCCGGCCGCTGATGGCTTGGGTTCGGGGATGTTGACTCGGCCACCTCTTCCCTCCTCCGGCAAATGCGGTATTCTACAAGTGCCCACCCCCCGCATGGGATGTCGATCGTATTGCGAGTCAACTGATGGCGCGACCTCGACTTGTGCCTCCGGGTGAGTCTAGATGCTGCTTGACGTATCCGATGCCGAAACGATCACCTTGCTCCAGCGGTACGTGGCCGTACTCGCGGTGCCGCATGAGCGGTTGCGGGCCACGACCGACCGGCGGACGTTCGAACGGTGGCTGGGCCGTCGCCTCAGCGGGACGGTCGGCGGCGCCTACGTCTCGATGCCGGATCGCGATCAGCATGCCATTTTGATCAACCTGGAGCGGATCGACCGCACGCGGCCGAGAGCGGTCGAAGTGGTGGTGGCCGAGGAGCTGATTCACTTCCGCGATGCGCTCGATGGCGACCGGCGACGGCACGCCAAGCATGGCTATGATCGCATCGCCGTTCGGGTGGCGGAGGTGACCGGCGCTTCGCTGGCGGAGATTCGCGCGGCACTGATGCCGGTGGTTCGACGGCCGTTTCGGTACGTCTACACGTGCGCGACGTGTGGCCGGCGCATTCTTCGCCGGGTTCGCGGGACGTGGTCGTGTGGTCGGTGCTCCGCTCGATTTGATCGCCGATTTGTCTTGCGACTGGAGCGTGAGCTAGCGCCGGTGCCGGCGGCATCGATCTCGATCTGACGCAAGTGCGCGGACCGGCGGCGCTACCGGCCGCGCTGGCTGGTGTGGACGAGGGAGCGGGTGGAGAACAATGCCAAGCGGAATGACATTGCTCCAGGTCGTGATCGCGGCGCTCTCTACCCTGCTCGGGAGTGACGCCGGGACGCTGCTGTTCGGCGAGCGAGGACTGATTTCGATGCCGATCCCGAAGGGGGCTGCCAGCGGGCAAGATCCGGCCGTGTTCACCTTGCTTTCGCGGGCTGTCAACGATCAGCTCATTGATCCCTCACCGCTTGCCAGCAGCGGTGAACGGGCGGAGCCATCGTTGGTGAGCGCTGCCCAGGTCGACCCCGATGAGCAGCTTGATGGGCTGCTTGATGAGCCACTTGACGGTCCACTTGATCGGGACGACGTGCTTGATGGACCAGTGCAGGTCGTCGAGCCCATCGACGATTTCGAGCCGCTGGATGCGCCGCTCGATACCGCCGAGGTGTTGGACGAGCCGGTGCCAGTCGTCGAAGAAGTGTTGGATGCACCGATCCAAGTTGCCGAAGAAATACTGGATGCACCGATTCAAGTTGCCGAGGAGGTATTGGACGCTCCGATCGACGATATTGAGGTGCTCGACGCGCCGCTCGATGACTCAATCGCGGTACTACCGCTCCTGGAGCCGCTAGACGCGCCGGTTGTCGCCGAGACAATCGATCTCCCGCCGGCGAAGGCGCCGCCACTCGTTGTCGAATCCGGTCCGAAACCGCTGGCGGTGGTCCCGGTTGCCAAGCCGGTTGCGGTCCCCAAGGCGGTCGCGGCCGATCCCAAAGCGGCTTCGAAACCGGTGACCTCGGTGCGATCGAAGGGTGAGCCGCCGGGCGGCCGGGTAGAAGTGACCGCCGGTGTCGGTGTAGCCCCGACCGCGCTCGCCGGGTGCGACGTGGCCATGGCGGCCAGGCGCGCCACGGCCGGCTCAGACTGTGGCGCCGTGCCGGCCGTCGCCGTTCATCAACCCGCGATCACGCGATCACCCGGCTCGTCGTCGCTGATCAGCACGGACAACCCGTCACTCATCACCTCCCGGCGTGACGGGGTCCAGATTGGGGAGTACCCGGCGGCGACGTTGGGTGATTCGATCGCGACAACGGTGCGGGCCGCGATCTTCCCGGCAGACGTGATCGTGCCGGAGGTGCTGATCGTGCCGGGCGACCTCGTGGTCGCCGGGAATGACGCCCGCGAAGACCCGATCGTGCTCTGGCGATCCGAGCTCGACCAGGCCGCCGCCGAGACCGGGGTGCCGGTGGAACTCCTGGCCACCGCGATTCGGGTGACTTCGCGTGGCGACCTGTATGGTCAGTCCGCGACCGGAGGCGTCGGCCTGATGTTCGTGCCGGTGGAGGAATTGATAGCCAGAGGCGTCCACCGCGGCGAGTGGTTCGATCCAGCAACGAACATCCGGGTCGGGGCCGAGATCATGGCGGAGGCCGGCGCGGTCTCGCCCCTTCAACCCGAGGCGGCGCTGACCAATTATCTCGCCCTCTCTTGTGGGACACCCACCGCCTGCGCGCTGCCGGAGGCGACCGGGATGGCTGACTGGATTGTCCACTATCGGCTGCAGATGACAAACGAGGGCCAAGACTTCGGCGCCGCAACCACGGCCACGGTCGCGGTCGCGCCAACGGTCGTGGTGGCGGAGGAACCGGCGGCCCTTGGTCAGGACTGGCCGTTCGCCGACGATACGGCCGCGGAACCCGTGTTTGACCCGTTCGCCGGTCGGGATCAGCCGTTGAGTAGGGACGACGCGGCTGAGCGACCGACGATCCGGGTTGGCGGCATCGATGAGCAAGACCAGGAGATTCCGCCGCATCCAGCCACGCGCACGCGAGTCAATCGCGACTGATCCCGAACTCGGGTGATGGTGCCGGCCGTTGCTCCGGCCCGCCGTTGAACGAGATTCCAGCCACGGAGGCCGAACAACACCTGTTAGCTACTGAAATCGTCCCCGTTGTTGTCGCCGCCCGACGGCGGCGGCGAACCGCCGGGCGTCCCTTCGATGAAGGCGCCGTCTGGCCCGGCAATTGCCCGTACCCCATTCGATTCGGCAATGGCGGTACCCGTCTCGGAATCGACCGAGGCGAAGGTGTCGCCGGAGCCAACCCGGAGGGCATCGCCGCCAGTGGTCTCTGGCGGATCGGAGCCGGCCACCTGCGGGATCTGAATTGACCCGGCGCGATTCTCGGCGGACTCATCGCCGTCGTTGTTCGCATCGCGGTCCGCGTCTTGACGACTTCGCCGGCGATCAAGCCCGTCGTCGCTCGCGTCAGACTCTGTATTCCGCGATCGCCGCTGATCTGGATCATCGGCCGACTGTAGAGCGGTTGTCCGCCGTGTCGGGTTGGAAACCCGCTCCATCAGCGCCGCATGCTGGGCCCGGAAAACCGCGAACCGGTCCTCGGTATCCCCCTCGTCCTGATCGTCGCGATCGCGCGTCTTCCGGCCGTCAACGTCATCATCGCGCTCGCGGTCACGCTGGCGCTGCCGTCGCTCCGCATCCGTCGATTCCTTGGCCGCCGAGCCAACGACCGACAGGGACGACGTTGCTGCCGCCCCGCCGGCCACGGCCAGCATCGCCCGCAGGCGGCGGATCGACCACTCACGGAGCGTCTCGGTCGTCGCTGAATCTTTGCCTGAAAAGTGTCCCACGTTGTCCTCCGATCTCGAGCGCGGGTTCGTGTTCCGGTTTGGATGTCGCCGACAACGAGAACACCATTTGTCCGCGGTCGAGTCACAAAGCTCCCGACTTAACCCTACCACCGAATGCAACGCCGGGGCACTGTCCTTGGTGTCACCGGAGGCACCCGATCAGGTTTCGAGCATGACTGAACGCCCACCTTCGACCTTGACGATGCCGCGTGTCTTGGCCGGTTTTTGGCCGAAGATCGGATGCTTCAGCGCCGAACGTGGCGATCGACACGGTGACAACATGGCAACGAGGGTCTAGCCAGGGAACGCCACACGTTGTACTCTAGCGGCATCTTGACCGCAATCCGGGTGGGGGGCGGCGATCAAGCTTCTACCTTTGTGCATGTTGTCTCCCCAACCTGGGCGTTGCTTGTCACCGGCGTTGCCCGGTGCTGAACTTCCGCGTTCCCGGCGCCGCTTGGCTGTCGTCGGGCTACCCATGAAGAGGACTGTATGCGTGTCGTGAGCCTGAATCTGGATCAAGGCGATGCCACGGTCATCCGACGCGCCATCAAGCAGGCCCTCGATCGGTGTGGCTGTTCGAGCATGTCTGGTCGCATGCCGTGTCCCGATTGTCGGGCGCTGGCGGTCGCCCTGTCTGACCTCGACCGACTCGTGCATGAACCAGCGATCGGACGGCCGCCGCTCCTGACGCTGGTCGCGGTGAATGGCGGAGCGAATCACGAGCTCCATCCCGACGACCCGGATGATGATGCACTGGAAGACAGTGACCGATTGCGCCTCCTCATCCGCGATGAGGGTGGTCGAAGCAACCGCTAATGCGATGGCCGTTGGGCTGAGCCGGCAATCCCATGCGATCGGACGGCTGGCTGGTAGTTGTCGCGTTGCCTTCCGCGTCATACTGGGCTTGACAAGGGCGATGGCGGGTACTGGCGATCGTTCGAACGCTCGACGACGAGGATTGATATCGGAGCGACCTGAATGGATCTACCGAAAGTTCGCGGGCGCCTTCTCACGATGCCAACAGCGGTGTTCCTGGTGGCGCGTTGCCCCTTCTGCGGGAGTGAGCATCGCTACGATAAGACGACGAATTGCGAGGAACCGCTCGACGACATTGTGGCGCGTGGCTTCACCGACGAATGGTTGCCGTGTCAGTACGACCTGCCCGGCAACTACTGGCGTATTTTCGTGGGCCGGTCCCGTCGCCGCCGGAAGCCGGCCGGGCCGACGGGCCCGATCCCCGAGAACGGCCATCAGGAACCGGCCGCGCTGGTGCGTACTTAAAGGCCCAAATGGATGAGGAGCCAGCTCGGGAGCGAACGGCGGCGACTCGCCAAACTCGAGGCGATGCGGTCCGGCCGGTGGCCGCGATCGGAGCGGCGGCAGCGCCGCATCGCGCGGGTGCTGGCCCACCGGCAGCCTGATCTTACCATCGTCCTCGAGAACGTGCTTGACCCGCACAATGTCAGCGCGGTCCTCCGGACGTGTGATGCGGTTGGTGTGCTCCGGGTACATACGGTCTATTCCATCGAGCCGCCGCCGGCGGAAGCCTTCGCCCGGACCACGTCGGCCAGCGCGGCGAAATGGATCGAGGTCGAGCGGTACGAGTCGATCGCCGGCTGCTACCAGCACCTGCGACGGCAGGGATTGACGATCGTGGCCACATCCATCGAGCCACAGAGCGTAGACCTCTATCGATCCGATTTCAGCGGGCCGGTCGCGATCGTGTTTGGCAATGAGTTGCGCGGCATCTCGGCCGAGGCAGCCGAGCTGGCTGACGCCCTGCTGGCCATCCCGATGATAGGGATGGTGC
>JACCYK010000229.1 GCA_013696525.1 Chloroflexia bacterium | reverse complement strand
CGTCATCTGACGGACGATCCGACCGCGGCGTTGGGGTTTCGGTCGCCGCATCGCGCGGCTCGTCGCGATCGCGGTCGCGGTCGCGTTCCGGTTCACGGTCCCGCTCCCGGTCGCGGCGCGGCTGCTCCGGGATTGCAGTCGCGGTGGCGGTCGCCGAAGGTGGCGCCATCCGCGCCGATTCCTCCCCGATCGATACCCCGAACGGGAAGCGGCCAAATGCGATGTTTACCCCTCCCTCGATGTCGCAATTGATGCGGATCAGGTGGTGGCCGTTGCTCACCGAAACGCACCGGCCGCGCGGCTTGAAGTGGTCGCCGCCATCGGTGGAGGTGACTGCCGCAATTCCGACGACCGGAGTCGCCAACACCACGATCACAATGCCAGTGAGCAAGCGGTTCATAGGAAGCACTCCCTAGTAGGTGGGTAGGTACTCGATGCCGTTGTCCGCCACGATCGATTTGGGATCAACCTTGCCGCTGCCGCCGATTGTACGATCTGGCCGCACGTAGCAGTGGACCATGAATGCGTACCGCTGGCGTTCGTCGTAGAATTGCAAGACGATCGATTGCGTACCGGCTGGCTCCGTCCGAAGTGGGCACGGTTCACAGTGTTTCAGGCAACATGTGTAATTCAGGCGAAGGGCACGCGCAATGCACTCCTCCCGATCGAACATCGTCCGTAAGTCTGACACGGGAATTTGGATGCGGATGGGCTTGGACCGGGCCGCGTTCCACGCGATCGATCTCCGAACGCATTTCGGCATGCTCCTCGACAGATCGGTCAGCGTGCGGGATTTCAGACAGTGGTTTGTCAATTCCCAATGGAACATCGAGCTAGAGGGAGATGACGACACGGTTGACCTCATGTCCCTGATCGAGCTTCGTCTGGCTGAGCTCACTAGCGGCTACATCAGCGAGGATTGCCTGATCGAAACGCTCCAAGCGGATCTCGCCCGGCGCGCAGGAAGCTCTACGATGCACACGGCTTCGTTCGACTTCACGTCCGATTCCGCCGGGGTCACGGTATGGTCGGTTCGGGACTTGTTTCCCCTTCAAGTTGATAGACGACTTGTAGTGGAATTCGCGACAGCACCCGCTCATTGAAGATCACGTCAATCCAGTAGACGCCCGATTCCTTGAGTGACAATTGGAAGTCGATCGTTACGCGTGCATTGTGGTTGCCTTCAGGGAACGGGACCGGCATGATCTCACCGCTTCGGGAGCGCCCGGAAGGACTGTTTACCTGCAACGCCAACAGGCCGCCATCAAACTCAGGGCCGCCCGAGAGCACGATGATGACGGTCGAGGAAATGCCGAACACCGGCGGATCGTCAAGAACCTCCGACGCGCTCGCTGTCAGAACGACACGATCAAGGATTTGGATCAGACTAAGGAGGCCGTTGCTCTCGACGATCGCGCGATCGCAGAGTGCGGCGACGACCACCCACGGTCCGGGCGGATACGTCGGCGTTGGCGGCTCCCGATCAGGCATCGTCATCCCCAGTACCCGGGCCGGCAGGTTCGAATCGAGTTCAGGAAGACCAAGAAGGCGGGATCGAAACGGAACATATTCCTACTCGACCGTAGCGATCGCCATCTCGATGACTGAGTCGGAGGCGCGATATCCGGCGTCGCCGGAGACGTCGCCCGAGGTGGCGGCGATCACAATGAGATCAGGATCTATCGCGCACATTGTCACTCCGGCCAAGAAGCCAAAGTAGTTATCGGTGCCTTCCGCTCGCTTCGATTCGACGCAGCCGGCAGGCGGTGGCATCGCCTCCAGTCGTTCGAGCTGTGAATAGTCATAATTCGTTGCCACATTGTATCGGTAGCTATCAAACGTATCGCTTGCCTCTTCCCATGACTGGCGAATAGCAACGCGATCATCGGTGACGAGGAAGACAAGCACCGTGATCCGCGCCCCGTTGGGACCGGCATACACGGCCGACGACCCTTCTTGAAAAATGTCGGTCGGCACTTCAAGACCAAATCGATTGACTTCGAACCAGTCGTCACCAAATCCACTGACTTCGGGAAGATAAGACGAGGAAGCGGGAGACGCGGCAAGGTCTTCGTCCTGGGCAATCGCGGGAACAGCGTTTCCGGCGACGAACAAACAGATCACGACGTAGGAGATGAGCCGCATCACTTGGAACTCCATGTTCTGCCTGTCACCGCCGCCGCCGTGCCAAGCCGAAGCGACCATTTGCTTTAGTACGGATGGCCTGGAAGGCATGCTATCACACGACGAAATACGACGGAATGCGTTCAACACTCCAATTTTGATCAGCGCGCGTTGAGGAACATGAACACTGGTACTGCTAGCTACCAATTTGGAGATGACCAGCATTGCAGGTCACACTCGGGCAGCATTCTGTGCCACGCGCCTTGATTGATTTTGCACGGCCGCGGGCTCACTCGGGCCGAGGGTGTCCAGGTTGGTTTTCGTCTACGGTCTGCTGAACACGATCGCTACCGGTTTGGTCGTTTCGACGACGTTGCCGGTGGGGGTTAGAGCGCCGGTTTCCTGGTTGATCGCGAACTGGACGATGGAGTCGCCTTCCTGGTTGGCGGCGTAGAGCCAGGTGCCGGTGGGATCGATCGCGAAGTTGCGCGGCACCTCGATGTCGTCGATCGTGTGGCCGATCAGGGTCAGCTCGCCGGAATCGGGGTCGATGCTCCAGGCGACGATGGCGTCGCCCTCGGGCGTGGTGGAGTCCGGCTGACCTCGATTCGAGCTGTAGAGGAACTCGCCGGACGGGTGGACGAAGATCTCGGCCGTGCTCTTGGTGCCGTCGAAGGGGTCCGGCACGGTTGAAATTGTTTGAATCTCGTCGCCGATGGCGCCGGTCGCGGCGTCATAGGCGTAGGCGACGATCGTGGCATCGAGCTCATTGAGGACGTAGAGGATTGTTCCAGTTGGGTTGAAGGCGACATGGCGCGGCCCGGCGCCGGGCGTCGCCGCCGTCTCGCTAACCAGTTCGAGCGTTCCATCGTCCTCGTTGAGATCAAAGATGAGAACCTTGTCGACGCCAAGATCGGCGGCGGCGACAAAGTTGCCGCCGGGATCGAACGTGGTCGCATGGGGATGCGGCGCTTCTTGCCGGTCGGGATTCGGGCCGGATCCGGTGATGTCAAAGGTGCCACTAACCGGGCTGAGCGAGCCATCGTCATTGATTGGGAGGACGACGAAGTTCTTCCCGATGTAGTTCGCGACAACGACATGGTCGCCACTTGGATCGACCGCGAGGTGGGCCGGAATCGCACCGGCCGTGGATTCTCGATTGATCAACGTCAGCTCACCGGAGGCGGGGTCGATACCGTAGGATTCGATCGATCCCGAGTCCGCTCCGTCGTAGTCGGCGTTCTCGTTGACGGCATAGAGGAATTGCCCCGAGGGATGCATCGCGACGAAGGACGGGTTGTCACTGACGACCGTCTGGATGGGCGTGAGCGCCCCGGTTTCGGGATCGACGGCGAAGACCGAGATGCCGAGCTCGGCGGCATTGGCGCCCTCCTCGACCGCATCGCGAGTGTAGGATCCAACGTACATGAACTGTCCCCCGCTGACAGGGGTCGCATCCGCGCTCGCCACTGGGGTTGCCTCCTGCGCCGGAGTCCGGCCGGAGGGGCCGGCCATCATCGCCAGCGCGGCAATCGCGGCGCCGGCAGTTCCGTTTCGGAGAATCGTTCGACGGTCATGCTCACGTACCAATGCTGGCGAGGGAAATTTGTGCCGAGTCATCTCGATCACTTCACCTCTCTGGCCGGTGCCGGCCTGACTTAGGTACTCCGCGCTCCCAAGGTCGCAACACGCGTGGGGCCGACCCTTAGGCTACCGCGGATTCAGATCGGTGCAAGCAGTCAGTCCGTTACATCTTGTGTCAAGGCCGGCAGGACGCGATAGCGGCCGGCGTCGGCGGCCAGGATGACGCCGAACTCCCGGCTTTGCTCGGTGAGGACGCGAACCGCTCGCGCCGTGGTATCCGGTCGCGGGACGCCGCGGTTATCCAGGTAGAGGGAAACCAACTCCAGGCGCACATCGGCTCCGGGACGGAGCAACAGGCGGAGGACGATCGCTTCCCGGCCCATCCAGGGGAAGCGTGAGATGCCGTCGATCCAGAAGTTGCCGAGACAATAGATGATCGGCTTGCCCTGGTGAAACTCAATGCCGTGCAGCTCGTGGGCGTGATTGCCGATGACGGCGTCGGCGCCGGCCTCGATTAGGGCGTGGCCGATTGTCCGCTGGCCCGGTTGGATGATCGGACTGGCCGGCATCCGCCATGGCGATGGGACGCCCCAGTGGATCACGACGAGGACATGATCGGCCTGCCGGCGAGCGGCGGTGATGTCCCGGCGGGCGCGGGCCAAGTCCCGCTCGTCGGGCCAGGTGTGAACCTCGGGTGGCGTGCCGGGCTGCTCGACGAGGAGCGATTCGTCGAGCAGATACGATTGCCGCACGTTGAGCGGCGCCACGCCGGGCGATTCGGCACCGGCGGCGGATTCGGGGGAGAGGGTCGAGCAGACCGAGAGGATGGCGACGGTACCATGCGGCGTGGCGATGATCGTCGGCGCGGTCGCCTCCGCCAGGTTGGCGCCGGCCCCCGAGGGGCGGATGCCGGCGGCCTCGTAAGCGGCGAGGCAGTCCGCCATCGCCTCGGCCCGGTAGTCCATGGTGTGATTGTTGGCGACGACCGCGACATCGAGACCCAGCTCGCGGAGATCATGGGCGATCTGGGGTGACGCGCGTAGGTTCGCCCACTTCGGCACCGGCGTTCCCCGGTCCGAGAGGACGACGTCGATGTTGCCGATGACGATATCGGCGCCGGCAAGCAGCGGCCGGGTTGCCGCGATGTCCGCCGGATCGGGGCGGTCGAAGAAGATGAAGTCTCCCAACGCGGCGACGATGATCGGGCGATCGCGACCGGCGGTCATGCGTCGAGTGCCTCCGCTTAGGCCAAGGTGCCGGTTACCAGGTCGCACGCTTCGATCAGCGTCCAGACGAGACGATTTTGACCGCGAGTCAAGTGCGCGCGCAAGATGCCGGCCCGGTCGGGCTCGTTCGCCAAAGTTGCAGCGGTCAGGGCCGGAGCGAGGTCGGGCAACGCCGGCACATGCAGCGCCGGGTCGTGCCAGAAGGGCGCCATCCGACTGTAATTGACCGGGACCAGCAGGCGGGCCAGCCGCCGTTGAATCTTGTTGAAGGTCCGAGCCTCTGGCGCGGAGGGGTCGGTCTTGTCGGAAGCATCCTGGTAGAAATCGGTGAGGGCGAGATCGAGGCTCGCGAGCGCCGCCCTGGTTGCCGCAAAATCAAACGCCTCTCCCGCCGCTTCTTGGTAGTCGTTGATGGTTCGTTCCATGTCGGCCGTGGTCCGGCGCCAATCGAAGGGGTGGAGCGGCGCGTTCGCGGTGCGCAACACGATCGCGGCGTAGAGGCGCATGTCACGGAGGAGGTTATCGCGATCGGCGATGTCGAGGGTGTCGTGCTCGGTGTGCCAGGCGATGTTGCCGCCGCATCCTCCCACCCGGTAATAGCCGAGCTCCTCCCGTTTCGTCTCGGACATGGTGGACGACAGCATCAGGTACGAGGTGATCCCGATCTGGTTGAACGAGTAATCCCCGGCCCGGACCGGCCGCTCGGTGGCCGGCGTAATTCCGGTGATGTCGCGGATCGTGGTGTCCACGAACGGCTCCGCTTCGCTCATGCAGGTCAGGTCGTTGAAGGTGTCCGCCCAGCGACAGCCGGGGGAGTCGCAGTTGATCTGAGCCACGCAATTGAGCGCCAGGTCGATCCCGATTTGGTCCGCGTACCAGGTCGAGCCCGCGTAACGACCGTGGCTATGGCCGCTCCACCAGGCGATCCGGACCGATCGCGCGAGATCCGCCCGGTTCTGCCAGAGGACGCGGGCCAGCTCCAGCTTGGTGACATTGCCGGTGGCGTTGTCTCCAACCCCGGCGTGCCAGGAGTCGGCGTGCCCGTGGAGGAGGACAAACTCGTCGGGCACGACGGCGCCGGGGATTTCGGCGACCAGGATCGGAATGGTGCGCCAGCCGGTGTCGACCTCGCTCGAGATGGCGACGGCGCCGCCTTGCTTGGCAAGGTCGATCAGGCGCAGACCGTCCGGATTGTTGACCGCGACCACCGGCAGGGTCGGGATGTGTTGCTCGGAGTCGAGATCGGGCGTCCCCCAGACGGTGGTGCAGATGGTCTCGTGGATGTCGATGCCGGGCGCGATGAAAATGCCGGCGAGGGCTCCAGCGTCGGTGACGGCGGTGACGATGCCGGGGAACGGCATGCCCTCGGTGATGACGATCTTGCCGGTGACGTCGAGATCGCTGAGCTGCACGGCGCCCGAGACGACATCGTCGAGGTCGGCGTCGGTCGCGGCGGGAAGATAGACCAGCCCGGCCTCGATCTCACCGTTGGTGGGCCGGGACATGGCCGATGTCTTGGCTCGAAACGAGGTGCCGGAGGCGGGATCTCGCACCGTGGCGGTGAGGGGAATGGAGATGAACAGCTCTGGCTCGTGCAATGTGTAGGGCACGCCCCACGCTGCCAGGTGATGAGCCAGGAGGTCGAACGCTTCTCGCTCTTGGGCTGACCCCGACAAGCGGACCAGCGACGAGAATGCTTCTAGCACCGGCCAGGCGGTGTCGAGCGAAACCTCGTCCAGGATGGCGCGTTCGAGTGGCTCATCCTTCCACGCGGAAATCGGTTTCTGAGCAACGACGGTCATCTGTTGTCTCCTTCGATCAGGCGGTCAAGACGATCTTGCCGAAACTCCGCCGGGATTCGGCCCGGACGTGCGCTTGCCTGGCCTCGGCCAGCGGGTAGACACCATCGATGATGGGTCGCAGCTCGCCCCGGTTGAGCAGGGTGATGACCGAGACAAAATCCCGCCAGTTGCCCATCGGAGCGCCGACGATGCGGCGATGCCGCTGGTACAACTCTCGGATGTCGAACACCGGACGGTTGCCGGCGGTGGCGCCACAGACGGCCAGGCAGCCGCCGCGGGCAAGACCGCGAATGCTTTCCGGCCAGGTAATCCCGAGCGGATCGACCACGATATCGACGCCGCGGCCGCCAGTCAGTTCCATCACTCGCTCCGAGAAGGGCTGACCGGAATCGACGGCGGCGTCCGCGCCATGCTGGATCGCGAGCTGGCGCTTTTCTTCGCTACCGGCCCCGGCCAGGACCCGCGCCCCGAGACGGCGGCCAATGACCAGGGCGGCGGAACCTACCCCGCCGCCGGCTCCGAGGACCAAAATTGTCGCGTCCGCTGTTAGCTGGCCAGCGGTCACCAGCATCCGCCAAGCCGTCGTGTATGCGACCGGCATCGCGGCCGCGTCGGTGTATGAAACGCTTTCCGGCAGCGTGAGCAGATTGGCGGCGGGGGCAACCGCGTATTCGGCCATGGCGCCCGGCGTATGCTCGCCGAAGATGTGGTAGGTCAGGCAGCGCGTCTGCTCGCCGGCCCGGCATTCGTCGCAGGCATTGCAAAAGAGCGACGGGTAGAGGACGACCCGCTGGCCGAGCAGTTTTGGATCGACGCCGGGGCCGGAAGCGATCACGTCGCCGGCGCAATCGCTGCCGCTAATGATCGGGAACGTCCCTTCCGGCCAGGGAAAGACCGGCTCCGGGGGACCGCTTCGAGCCCGCGGATCAAGCCGGTTGAGTGACGTGGCGCGGACCCGGATCAACGCTTCGCCGGGCCCGGGCTGGGGCACCGGAACCGCTTCATAGGAGAGGACGTCGGGGCCGCCGTGCCGGTGAATGACGACCGCGCGCATGTTGGCCGGTGGCATTGTCATACGCCTGCCTCACGGCCGCCTGCCAGAGCGACGGTGGTTGCCCGGCGCAGGGTCCAGCGCAGCCGGTTGAGACCGCGTTGCAGGCTGACCAGCGCCGCCTGGTACTGATGTGAGCCGGCCGGCAGGATCGCGGCCGTCAACCCGATCGCGAGGTCCGGCAGCGCCTGGACCGTTTCAGCCGGGTCTTGGGCGAACCGACCCTCGCGGCTGTAATTGATGGGGACGAGGAGACGGGCCAGCTCGCGCTGGACGGCGGCGGCCGATCGCGCCGCCGGGTCGGTTGGATCGAGCGCCGAAAGCTCCTCGAATCGGTCGTAAAAGATGTCAAGCGCGGTCCGTAGCGCCGTGATGTCGGCCGTGGCCGGCGCGAGATCGAAGTGGGTGCCGAGCCGCGCCTGGTAGTCGGTCAGGGTTTGTTCGATGCTGCTAAGCAGGAGGCGGAAATCGAACGGGCTGACCGGGCTATTCGCGAGCCGGAGGATCGCGGTGAGGTAGACCCGGATGTCGCGCAGCAGGTGGTCGCGGTCGGCAATCTCGAGGGTGTCGTCCTCGGTGTGCCAGGCGATGTTGGCGCCGCACCCTCCCACCGGGTAGTAGCCCTTCTCGGCCCGAAGGTCGTCCGGCATGGTGCTGCTTAACATAAAGGCGCCGGAGAGACCCAGGTTGTTGAACGAATAGTCGCCGGCCCGCAGCGGCCGGGTCCAGGTTGGTTCCACGCCGGTAACATCCCGCACGGCACTGATGACCAGCGGGGCGGCTTCCTCGGTCCACATCATATTGTCGTAGACGGTGGCCCAGCGGCAGCCGGGTGAATCGCAGTTCACCTGGGCGACGCCGTTCTCGTCCAGGTCGATCGCGTGCGTGTCCGCGTACCAGGTCGACCCCGCGTAGCGGCCGTGGCTGTGACCGCTCCACCAGGCGAGCCGGACTGATCGCTGGAGCTGATCGCGATGCTGGTGGAGGACGCGGGCCAGTTCCAGGAGGGCGGCGTTGCCGGTGGCGTTGTCGCCGATGCCGGCGTGCCAGGAGTCGAGGTGAGCCTGGACGAGGACAAACTCGCCGGGGAGTGTCGCCCCATGGATCTCCGTCACCAGGATCGGGATTGGGCGCCATCGGGTGTCGAGATTGGTTGAATAGGCAAGACGGAGGTTGCCGGACTTGGCCCGTTCGATCAGGTCCAGGCCGTGAGGCCGATTGACGCTGATGATTGGAATCGCCGGCTGGCGATCGATCGAATCGAGGTCGGGTGAGCCCCAGATCGTGGTGCTGATGCCCTCATGGATGCGCTCACCCGGCCCGACGAAGACCGCCGCGATGGCGTCGCGGGCGGCGATCTCGCCGACCTTAGTCGGCATCGCCATCCCCTCGGTAATGACGATCTTGCCGGTCAGGTCGCCGCCGGGTAGCTCCTTGGCGGTGAAGAAGTCGCTGACGCCAGAGGCATAGCCGGTGGCGAGGTAGACCGCCTCGGCCTCCATTTCGCGGCCTCCGGTCGAGACCGACATCGCCGGCGTCTTCGCCATGAATGTTGCGCCGTCGTCGCCGGCGACCCGGAGCGTGGCGGCGAGCGGCCAGCTAATGAACTGAGTCGTCGTCTCCAAAGCGTAGGGCACGCCGAAGTGGTCGAGCCGCGCGGCGATGTAGTCGAACGCTTGACGCTCCTCGTCGCTGCCCGAGAGGCGAACGAGGGAGCTGAACCGTTCGAGGAGATCCCAGGAAACGTCGATCGTACAGGCGGCGCGCATCGTGTCCTCAGTGCCCTGGTTTACCGGCACCGTGATTGCCATGAGGGAATCGCCTCCGTCTCGTTCGCTGTTGAGTGGTCGCTATGCGACCGACAAGTGGTCGTAGCGTTGGCCGCTTTTCATCACCAGCTCGACCTGGTCCAGCGCCGCGATGTCGTCGAGCGGGTTCCCCTTGACCGCGATCAGGTCGGCGAGCTTGCCCGGTTCCAGGGTGCCGATCTGATCCTCCAGGCGGCAGCAGGCGGCGGCATCCACGGTGGCGGCGCGTAAGGCGGCGGCGGGGCCGGCGCCCCATTCCACCAGCTTGGCGACTTCGAATTGGAGGAGACCGTGCATGCTGTCGGTCCCGACCGCCAGCTTCACGCCGGAGGCGACGATGGCGCGGAATCGCTCGGCGGCGGTGGCGCGGGCGTCGTGGAGTTTCGTCATCACGACCGGGTTGTGCCGGTCGCCCTGTTCGATGCCGGTTGGATGCAGCAGGATGGCCTGCGTCAAGACCACCCAGGCGCCGCGCTCCTTAATAAGTTCGAGGTCGTCATCGGTGGCCAACAGGGCGTGCTCGATGGTCCGAATCCCTTCCTCGACCCCGATCCGGATGCCGGGACCGCCGATCGCGTGGGCGGCGACATAGGTGCCGGCCCGGTCGGCTTCTTCCACCGCGACCCGCATCTCCTCTCGCGAATAGCTCGCCGCCCGGATGCCGCCACCGCGAGTCGAGCTGACGCCGCCGGTAATGAAGAGTTTCAGGAAGTCGGCCCCGGCGTGCAGGTTCTGGCGGGCCGCGCGCCGCACCTCGTCGACGCCGTCGGCGGTGGAGATGGCGCGACCGTGGCCGTTGCTCTGGGTGATCGCCCGGGTGCAGATGGTGAGGCGGGGACCGGGCGTGGTGCCCCGGTTGATCTCGTCCCGGAACGCGACATCGAGCCAGTGCTCCTCGGCCATGATTCGCGCGGTGGTGACCCCGGTGCGAAGCATCCGGCGAAGATTGCCGGCGCCGCGAATCGCCTGCCGTTCGACCGGTTGCAGCAGTTGGCCAATCTGGTCGCCGTGACCCGGAATGATCGAGATGTGAGTGTGGGCGTCAATTAAGCCGGGCAACACGAACTCGTCGCCGCGGTCCACGATCTCCGTATCCCGCGGAATGTCGATGACGGAGGCGGGGCCGACCGTAGCAATTCGCTCACCGTCAACGATCACGACCCCGTCGCGGATCGCCTCGTCCGTGGTGCCGTCCCACACCCACCCCGCTGTGATGGCAATAGCCACGTTTCGTTTCCTCCCATTCGCAATCAGGCAACCGCGCTCTTGGCCGCCGTTGTCACGTCCGATTCGGGCTCGCTCCCTCGCAGGAAGCAGCGCACTTGACGCCCGGAGACGGTAATCGGCGCCGGCGCCCGGATCTTGCAGATGTCCATGACGTGGGGGCAGCGCGGGTGAAACGAACAGCCGGTGGGCATGGTGATGGCGCTGGGAATGCCGCCCCGGATCGGGACGACCTTCGCCGGCTGGTTCGGCCGGGGAACCGGGATGCTGGCGATCAGGGCTTGGGTGTAGGGATGCTGTGGCTCGTCGATGATCCCCCCCGTGGGGCCGATCTCGACGATTTGCCCCAAATACATGATCGCCGTGGTGTCACAGAGATAGCGGATCAAGGATAGGTCGTGCGAGATGTAAATCGTGGTCAGGTTTCGCTCGCGGGAAAGGTCGCGCATGGTGTTGAGGATGCCGGCCCGGACCGAGACATCCAGCATCGAGACCGGCTCATCGGCCACCAGTACCTCGGGCTCCAAGACGAGGGCCCGGGCCAGGACCGCGCGCTGAAGCTGGCCGCCGGAGAGCTGATAGGGGTGCTTCCCCAGAAAGCTGTCCGCCGGTCGCAGTTGCACATCGTCGAGCGCCCGCCGAACTCGCGCTATTTGCTCGTCCTTGGTGCCGATGCCATGAATGATGAGCGGTTCGAGCAAGGAGCGCTGGATGGTGAAGCGGGGACTAAATGATTCGTAGGGGTTTTGAAACATGAGCTGGGTACGGCGGCGAAACGCCTTCAGCTCAGCTCCGCGTAGCCCGGCCAGGTCTTGTCCGGCAAAGCGGATCGTGCCGCTGGTCGGGGCGTAGAGTTTGAGCAAGAGGCGGGCGGTCGTCGTCTTGCCACAGCCGCTTTCGCCGGCCAGGCCGACGATCTCGCCACGCCGGATCGAAAACGAGACGCCGTTGACGGCACGCACCACTTGGCCGCCGCCGGTGAGGCCGCCGAGCAAACCGCCGCCGAGACGAAAGTGCTTGACGAGGTTTGCTACGTCGATCACCGGCGGGCCCAGCCCAGCCAAGCTCGTCATGGTCGCTTCTGCCATGTGGCGGCCTCCTTGGCCAGTGAGCGAAGCTTCTCAACCTCGGGCCAGCGGTGACAGGCCGCCCGGTGGCCGGGCGCGACCTCGATTAGTGGCGGCTCCTCGTGCTGGCAGCGCTCGATCGCAAAGGGGCAACGGTCCCGGAACCGGCAGCCGGACGGGGGATCGATCAAATCCGGCGGATAGCCGTCGATCGAGATCAAGACGCGATTCGCGTCGTGGAGACTCGGGTAGGCGTTCTGCAGGCCGAGCGTGTAGGGATGAAACGGCTGATGAAAGAAGCGCTCGACGCTGGTTTGCTCGACGATCTTGCCGGCGTACATGACCGCGACCTCGTCGCACGTCTCCGCCACCACCGAGATGTCATGAGTAATCATGATGACCGAAAGATCGAACCGTTCTTGCAGCTCGCGAAAGGTCTTCAGGACCTGGTGCTGGACGATGACATCGAGGGCGGTCACCGGTTCGTCGGCGACCACCAGATCGGGCTCGAGGGCCAGGGCCAGGGCGATCACGGCCCGTTGCCGCATACCGCCGGAGAACTCATGCGGGTAGTTGCTCAACCGGTCTTTCGCCAGCCCGACCAGGGCGAACAGCTCGACCGCCCGCTCTCGCGCCGCGCGGCGATTGTAATCCCCGCGATTGGTGAGAACCTCCTTGATCTGGTCACCGACCCGGTAGACCGGATCGAGGGCGTCCATTGACGATTGGGGTACCATGCTGAGCTCTCGCCACCGGGCGCGACGCATCTGTTCTTCGCTAATGGTGACCAGATCGCGGTCGTTCAGCCGGATCTCACCGCCGGCGATGCTGCCGTTGCGGGGCAGCACCCGCAGCAAGGCCCGGCCCAGGGTCGACTTGCCACAGCCGCTCTCCCCGATCAGGCCGAGGTGTTGGCCCGCCTCCACGGCGAACGAGACGCCGTCGACCGCCCGCATGGCGCCGCGTTGGGTGGTGTACTCAACCGTCAGGTCCCGAACCTCGAGCAGGGGCATCGGCTAGCGCTCCCGCAGGCGGGGGAAGAGCAATTCTTCATACCCCCGGCCGATGAAGAACCCGGCCATCACCGCCAGCATGATGCAGATGCCGGGGGGAACAAACCAGTAGTAAGCGCCCCGGGCCAGGGCCTGGCTGACGTAGGCATCCTGCAGCATGAAGCCCCAACTGACGACCGCCGGGTCGCCGAAGCCAAGGAAGCTGACCGAGGCCTCGGTCAGGATCGCCCAGCCGATGGCAAGCGTGCCGTAGAGAAATGAAAGAGAGAGGATGTTCGGCGCGATGTAGAGGAAGATCGTCCGCCAGTCGCTGGCGCCCGAGATCTTCGCCGCCTGAACGAAGGCCCGTTCGCGCACGGTGAGAACCTGGCTGCGAATGATCCGGGCCGTGTCGCACCAGAGCAAGATGCCCATTGCCAGCACGATATTCCAGATGCTGGGACCGAGAAAAGCGACCAGCACGATCACGAACGGCAGGAACGGGATGCCGAACCCGATATCGGTCAGGCGCATCAGGATGGCGTCGGTGCGGCCGCCAAAGTAGCCGGAGATGAGACCGACCACCGTGCCCACCACCGCCACCATGAAGGCGGCGGAGAGGCCGACCATCAGCGCGGGCCGGGCGCCGTGGATGAGCTGGGACAAGATGTCGCGGCCGACGTTGGTGGTGCCAAGCGGGAATTGAGCGCTGGGCGGCTGGTTGGTCAGCCAAATCCCGTCGTCCTCCATCACCATTTGGGGATCATGGGGCGCCAGGGCCGGGCCGAAGATCGCCATGAAAATGAACAGGATGTAGATGACCACCCCGACCAGGGCGAAGCGATCCCGCCGCAGGATGCCGACCGTGCCGCCCAGCGACGTCGCGATCGCCTGCCGGCGACCGACCGGAACCACCGGCTCAATCGTCAGCTCGGAGCGGGCGGAGGCAGCGTCGAGCATTAGGCGACCTCCTGGCGAGCGGTGGAGACGCGGGGATCGAGCACGCTATAGATGATGTCGGCCATGAAGTTGAGTCCGACGATGACGACCGCGATCAAGAAGAATGCCCCCTGGGCCAGGGGATAGTCGTGGGACTGGACCGCCCGGACCAGGACCCGGCCCAGGCCCGGCCAGCTAAAGACCGTCTCGACGATGACATTGCCGCCGATGGCGTAGCCGATGCCCAGGGTGAGGGCGGTGACGATCGGCAGCAGCGCGTTGCGGGCGGCGTGCGACAGCATCACCCGCCACTCCGGTAACCCGGTCATCCGCGCCATGGTGACGAAATCCTCGTCGAGGACCTCCAACATATTGCTCCGCATCAGCAGCAGGGGCAAACCTTGGAGGTAGATTGCCAACGTTAGCGCCGGTAGCGCGAGGTGACGCCAAAAATCGGCCGACGTGAGCTGCTGGAAGACCGAGTCGTAGATCGTGCCCGGACTGGCAACGCCCGACGAGGGGAACCAACCCAGATTGAACGAGAAGAACGCCAGCGCCAGCATCCCGACGAAAAACTCCGGCGCGGAGCGGGTCATCAAGGCGAAGACGATGCCGGCGCCTTCCAGCTTGCCGCCGCGCCGCCAGGCGAGGACTGAGCCGGCGATGACGCCGAAGACATAGGCCGCGGTCAGCGAAATGCCGGTGAGCAGAATCGTATTCGGGAAGACCTCGAGGAGAATGCCGAGGACCGGCTCCTTCTGAAAGAATGATGTGCCGAAGTTGCCGGTCACGATGTTCTTAAGGTAGAGGCCGTACTGCACGGGGAGCGGCTGATCGAGCCCGAATTGGCGCGAGATCGCCTCAGCCTGCTCCGCCGTGAAGGTGGGATCGATGAAGGCCACCAGCGGATTGCCGGGCATCAAGCGGAAGATCAGAAAGAGAATGGTCGCGATCGCCCAGAGAACGAGGATCATCTGACCCAGGCGCCGGATGAAGTAAACTGCTCGCGGTGGCAATATGCGCTCCTAACGGTCTCCGAACGCCCAATTCCGAGGGGAAATGCCCGTGTTCCCTCGGAATTGGGGGTTGTTTGTTACAGCGTCTCCGTCTGCCCGTCGGGGTAGAGGAGGAAGCCGTCGTCGTCCCAATCGTATCCGGCCTCGGCCAGGATCGCGCGGGCGGCTTCAACGTCGCTGACCGCGTAGTCCGGCAGGTCAGGGGCGTGCCAGGCTTCCAGCGCCTTCGAGACGTGCGAGTCGGCGTTGGTAGCGTAGATATCCTTGTAGATATTGATTCGGATCTGGTCGCGCCCGATGGCGGTAGCCATCGCCCGCCGGACGGCCGCGTCGCCGAACGGGGCGCGGCGGTGGTTGGGCGCCAGGAAGCGGAAGCCGACGACGATGGTCGAGACCAGGCTGAGGGCGCCGTCGCTGGAATCGGCGGCTTGCTGCAGCAGGGTCGGGTCGCCGGTGTAGTCGGAGAGGAAGTTGATTTCGCCGCTCTGGAGACCGCCCAGCGCCGCCGCCACGTTCGGCATGTCGCGCATGATCCAGCGCGTCATCTTGGGCGCATTGAAGTGGTCCGCGTTCGCTTCGAGGATGATCTCCTGGTTGCGAGCCCAGTTGACATACTTGAACGGGCCCGACCCGATCGGCGTCTCTTCCTGGTACTGCTCGGCGTTGATCCCTTGCTCCGCCAGGTCGGCCAGCACCGGCTCCCAGATATGCTTCGGAATCAGGTTGAGCTTGGAGAGGCCGGAGGTGAGGAAGGCGGCAAAGGGCTCCAGCAGCTTGAACTCGACCTGGTTGTCGCCCACCGCCGTGACGGCCTCGATCGGGGCCACGAACGGCTTGTACATCGGCGACATCTCGCCGGCCGGGGCCTGGAAGCTGAAGATCACGTCCTCGACCGTGACCGGTTGCCCGTCATGCCACATCAGGTCCGGCCGCAGGGTGGCGACCAGCGTGGTGTCGTCGGCCCATTCCACCGACTCGGCGGCGTAGGGTTGGGGCAGGCCGGCGGCGTCGATCCGCATCAGGCGGTCCCAGATCAGCTCGGTGACCCACGAATCGGCGCCGCCCGAAATGTAGAGCGGGTTCATCGCCTGGACCGAGGACTGGGTATTGAGGATCATGTCGGTCTGGTCGCTTAATGGCGCCGCCCCGACAAACGTCCAGTAGTTCTTAATCCCGATTCCCTTGGCATCGACCACCGTCGCCGGATCCCAGACTGATGTGCTGAACGCGTAGTTCTCGTGCGGGTAGACCGCGAACATGTACGGCTGGTCGGCGCCGATGATCTCCTGGAGCTGGTAGACCAGCTCCACCCGCGCCTCGTGATCGACCTCGACCCGCTGCGCCTCCGCGAGCTCGTCGTACGCCGGATTCGAGTAGCCGACGAAGTTGTAGCCATCCTCGATAGTCGAGGAGTGGAAGAGGTTATAGATGAACTCGTCGGGGTCGAGGCGCTCGGGCCGGCCGACCATCTGCCAGGCGGTCATGTCCCAGGTCTCGCGATCGAACCAAACGGTATCGCTCTGTTGCTCCCAGGGCATGACCGCGACCTCGATATCGAAGCCGATATCGCGCAGACGCTGGGCGGAGAGCTGAATCGTCTCGAACTGCTCCGGCACGTTTGCCTGCGGCTCGACGAGAACGCTGACCTGGCGGACCCGGCGACTGCCGTCCTGGGCCGCGGCCGAAGCGGCGCCGAGCGAACCGAGGCCGCCGGCCAGGACTGTCGCCCCGCCAACGGCGCCGGCTCGTTTGAGCAGATCACGGCGGTTGAGGTCGGACATGGCGAGCCGCTGATCCGTTGGTGCCTGCCGATTACGTCGATTTCTCATTGCGTCCTCCTTCGATTCTGAACACTACGCCGAAATTACGTAACGTGACGTTACCGATCGTGCGAACGCGCTGCTCCCGCATTGGCGGGAGTGTCCACCGAGCCGGGAGCTGGTGGCGATGCCGTGTATCGGCCGCGAAGCGCGGGAATAAATCCCCGCGCTGAAATCACAAACCCGGCTGAAGCCGGCTGATTCCGAGGTTCGGCGGCAAATATTGGGCCGTACAGGCCGGCATGTCGAAACCGCGGAAGGCAGCATCACAGCTCCGATCCAGTCGTGAAGAAATGCAAAGCTACATCGCGATGGTGACTGTCCATGGCGAGCTTCTCTGCCATTGTAAGCTCCGCGGCGGTGGCGTGGAGTAGCTGCACGGCCGCGGCGGCCTTGCCGATCGCGGCGAGGTACGAACCGGCGACCAGATGGTAGGGATTGGTGTCGAGGTAGCCGTAGGCGCCGGCGGGAGGGCCTAGCTCAATCTCCCACCGCTCGCCGGCCTCATCGCACATGGCAATCGCGGCGCGGAGGAGGGCGATGACGCCCTGGTAGCCGCCGTCTTGATTCCAGGGGGCGGCGCGGTGGTCGTGGAGACGATGCTCGGCGGTCGTGATCGCCTGGCATACCAGCGGCGGCACCGGGTGAGCGGCCGGTTGCATGAGGTGGCCTATTCGATCCGACAGCGCGCGGCTGAGCGTCCCGGCCTGGTCGGCGAGCGGCTGGATCTCGATCAGTGACTGGCGCCAGATGTCGTCGGCGGCAAGGCCGAAGATTGACATCGCGTAGTCCGGCTCAAGCCATCCCGGCCGCGGATCAATCGGCAGTTGTTGCAGGGCTCGGGCGCGGGCGGCAAGATCGTTTGCCAGCCCGATCACGGTGCTGTAGCCGCTGCCGAGCGGCAGCCCCAACGTTCCGGCGGAGGAGGCCGGCGCGGGTTGAGCACCGCTCTCGCGGCGGGAGATTGACTGCCAGAGCACCGCGTTCGCCAGCATCCGGGCCGGGTCGAACCACTCGACCATCGGCAGGTCGGCCCCGAGCTCGGGGTGCGAGCCGAAGGCAACGACGCGGCCGGTACCGAGTTCTCCGGCGGCGGCGGCGAAGCGCTCGGCCGCGATGCCGAGCGAGACATACGTTGCCTCGCTCACCGGGGCGGGGCCGGAAAAGTCTTCGGCGGCGGTGAACCGGTCCGTCACGCCGGCGAAGCTCGCCAGCCCGACCGCGCCGGAAGCGCCAGGGATTTGGGAGACCGGTAACGGATCGAGGATCGGCCCGTTGTAATGCACCAGCGGGAAGACCGGCGGCAGGCCGAGCATCACCGGATGGTCCGGATTGTCGTTGCGGACCAGCACCACGCCGACGCCGGGCGACTGGATGGTGCCGAACATTTCCACGGCGGACTCGCCCAGCCAGGGCTTCGCGTTCAGGAGCTGAAGATGCTTTTGCGGCGGACAGGAGGCGACGAACGCATCGGAATTGACGATGCAATCGTAGGTTCCGGCGCAGCAGCCGATATACATGCCGCCATCGCGCACGAAATCGGCGATCGCCCGGCAGCCATCCTCGCCCAAGGGCTCGAGCTGGCCGTGCATGGCGCGGCTGCCGCCGCCCGGCACGACGAAGACGTCGACCTCGGCTAACGCACCGGCCCGCACCTCCGCGTCGGAGAGAAATCGAAATGGAAACCCGCAGGCCGCCATGATCGCGGCGTGATTGAACGGGGCGCCGCCACCGCCGTAGAGCCCAACTCGGACCGGAGCAATCGGCGACGCGCGGACGCTGTCGCCGGAGAAGGGAACGGCGTTGACGTTGGCGTCGCTGAGCACCTCCAGCACCATGCCGGCGGCGACCGGTTCGCTCAGTCCCGGGTCGAACGCGGGATCGAGCGGGACGAGAAAGCTCCCGGCCGCTGGACCGTCATCAGTGGGCGAGGCCGTGATCCAGAGGACGCGGTCGCCGCCGCGGAGCAAGCGGTTGGCGACGAAGCAGGCTGAAACCCAATCGTCCGCGACCGGGATCACCATGGCTAATGGGCTGAGCTGATTCATCGGCACGCTCCTTTGTTCGCATCCCAGCTTATCGCCGGTTGTGGTCGAGGGCGTCGCGTAAGCCGTCGCCGAGCAGATTGAAGCCAAGGACCGCGGCCATGATCGCCAGGCCCGGGGTGACGATGACCCATGGCGCATCCCGCATGAAGTCGCGGCCCTCGGACAGCATGGAGCCGAGGGAGGGGTCCGGCGGTTGCGTGCCGAGCCCGATGAAGGAGAGCGATGCTTCGATCAAAATGGCGATGCCGATGCAGATCGAAGCCTGGACGATCAACGGTCCGAGGCTGTTTGGCAGGACGTGGCGGGCCATGATCCGAATCGGCGTGGCGCCGATCGCGGTCGCCGCTTGCACGAACTCTTCGCCACGGACCGCGATCACCGAACCGCGCAAGACGCGGGCCATGATCGGCACGTAGATCAAGCCGAGAGCGAGGATGATGACCACTTGGCCGGTGCCGAAGACCGCGATCAGCAGTACGGCAAGCAGGATTGGGGGGAAGGCCATCAGCAGATCGAGCGGCCGCATGATGAGGTTGTCGGTCGCGCCGCCGACAAAGCCGGCCAGCATCCCGAGCGGAAGCCCCACCGCCACGGCCGCGAAGACCGACGACACCGCGACCAGCATGGAGACCCGGTAGCCAGAGAGGACGCGGGTCCAGACATCCCGGCCGAAGGCATCGGTGCCGAAGAAATGGTCCGCTGACGGTGGCGCCAGCACTTGGGAGAAGTCACCGAAGGTAGGATCGTACCGGGAGATCGCCGGCGCCACCATGGCGGCCGCGACGATGACGAGGACGATCGAGAGCCCAGCAACCGTGGGCGGGTTGATCCAAGCGAGTCGCGTCCACCAGGTACGCGACCGCGCCCCCTGATCGTACCTGCCGGCGAAGCTGATTGTCCGCGCCATCGTGCTCACGGTAGCCACCCCGCGCTCATGGACTGCCGGTCCGCAGCCGGGGATCGACGACCGCGTAGAGCGCATCGGTCAGGATGTTAATCGTCATAAAGAGGAACGTAATCAGGAGGACGGCGCCTTGGACCACGGGGTAGTTGCGTTCGAGCACGGCGTTCAGGGTCAACCGGCCGACGCCGGGCAACGAAAAGATCTGCTCGATGATGATCGCCCCACCCAGCGCGTAGCCAAACTGCAAGCCCATCACCGTAATGACCGGGATCGCCGCGTTGCGCAGGACGTGGCGGCCGATGACGACGCGCTCGGCGAGGCCCTTCGCATGGGCGGTGCGCACGTAGGGGCGGTTCAGTACCTCGAGCGCGGCCGCTTTGGTGGTGCGGGTCAGCACCGCCGCGAAGTTCACGGCGAGGGTGAACGACGGCAACAGCAGGTGTTTGAGGTTTTCGCCCGCCGACTCCTGGATCGGCACATAGCCAGAGGACGGCAGCCAGCCGAGGACCAGCGCCATGACCAGGATGAGCATGATCCCCAGCCAGAAGTCCGGCAGCGAAATGCCGGCCAGACCGAGCGCGTTCGAGCCGTAGTCGGCCGGTCCGTTGCGACGCACGGCCGCCAGGATGCCAAGCGGGATGCCCATCAGGGCAGACATCAGCATGGCCAGGAACGCCATTTCGAGCGTCACCGGCAGCCGGGAGAGCAATTGGTCCCGGATTGGCTCATGGGTTCGGTAGTCAACTCCCAGGTCGCCGGTGGCGACATTGCGCAGCCAGCTCGCGTACTGGACCCAAACCGGATCATCGAGGTGAAGCTGTTGGCGCAGCGCCTGGATGTTCTCCGGGGTGGAGCGCAGGCCGAGCATCACCATCGCCGGATCACCGGGGACGAAGCGGATGATGAAGAAGACGATCGCCGACATGGCCAGCATGGCTGGGATGAGCAAGAGGAAGCGTTTGGCAAGGAAGGCGGCGGCCATTAACGACATATCCCCGTGAAGTCCAACCCCCTCGTCCCCAAGCTT
>JACCYK010000147.1 GCA_013696525.1 Chloroflexia bacterium | reverse complement strand
GGTTGAGCGCGGTCGCCATGCTGATCGAGCGCTCGACGTATCCTTCCGCCACCGCGACGTTGGCCGTGACCCCGGCCAGCGATTTGTCGACGAAAACCCGCGATACATTGGCCAGCAACCGGATGCTTTCGAGCAGGTTGCGAGCCATCACCGGCAGCATCGTGTTCAGATCGAGCTGACCCCATTGGCCGCCAATGACCACCACCTGGCTATTCCCGGTCACCTGGGCCGCGACCTGGATGACCGCTTCGCAGATGACGGGGTTGATCTTGCCGGGCATGATCGAGCTGCCCGGTTGAATCGCGGGCAGGATCAACTCACCCAAACCCGCTTGCGGCCCGGAGGCCATCAGCCGAATGTCGTTGGCGATCTTCATCTCGGCGGCGGCGACCGCGGTCAGGGCGCCGGCGGCGAAGACATAGGCATCTTGCGCCCCCTGGGCCTCGAAGTGGTTCATCGCCTCGGTGAATGCGGTGCCGGTCAGGGCCGATAGCTCACGAGCGACGCGGGCGCCGAATTCGGCGTGGGTATTGAGCCCGGTGCCGAGCGCGGTGCCGCCGATCGCCAGCTCGCGCAAACCGGGGAGGGTGGCTTCCATCCGGGCGATTGAAAGTTCGATCTGCCGAGCGTAGCCGCTGAATTCCTGGCCCAGCCGGATCGGCACCGCGTCCATCAAGTGAGTGCGGCCGCTCTTGACGATGCCGTCGAACTCATCGGCCTTAGTCGCCAGGCAGCCGTGCAAGTGGCGCAGGGCCGGGATCAGGTCCTGCTCGATAGCGATCACGGCGGCGACATGGAGCGCGGTGGGGATCACATCGTTCGATGATTGGCCGAGATTGACGTGGTCATTCGGATGGACCGGGCGGCCCAATGCGCGTGAGGCCAGGGTCGCCATCACCTCGTTCGCGTTAATGTTGGACGAGGTGCCGGATCCCGTCTGGAAGACATCGATCGGGAATTCGCCATCATGCTTGCCAGCGGCGACCGCTTGCGCCGCCGTCGCGATCGCATTGGCGAGATCGGGCGCGAGCAGGCCAAGCTCCTGGTTGACGCGGGCGGCGGCCAGCTTGGTGAGACCGATGGCGTGGACGAGCTCGGCCGGGAGCGGCTGGCCGGAGATCGGAAAATTCTCGACCGCGCGTTGGGTCGTGGCGCCGTAGAGCGCGGCCGCCGGCAGCGTCATCTCGCCCATCGTGTCCCGTTCGATCCGTGTCTCGCTCACGCGGGCTGTCCTCTGCTTGGATGTGCCGCCGCCGGTGGGTCGCCGCTCAGTGGCGCGGCAAGCGCGGCCAGCAGCCGTTGCACCCTCGGCACCACCTCGGCCAGGGGCACAAAGGTCGCCTCGGACGCGGTGCGGGGCTTCAGCTCGGCCTCACCGTTGGCCAGGGTGCGGGCGCTGACCGAAAGCCGGAGGGGCAACCCGATCAGGTCGGCGTCGTTGAATTTTACTCCGGCCCGGTCGGCCCGGTCGTCGTACAGCACCTCGACCCCGGCGGCGGTGAGGTCGGCATAGAGCGTGTCCGCCGCCGCGATCACCTCGGTGTCGTTGGCGCTGCCCAGCGAGAGCAGGGAGCAATGATAGGGGGCGACCGAGACCGGCCAGATGATCCCCTTGTCGTCGTGGTGCTGCTCGACGATCGTGGCCGTCACCCGGCCGGAGCCGATGCCGTAGCTGCCCATATGAATCGGGTGGCTCCTGCCGTCCTCATCGAGATACGTGGCGCCGAGGATGGAGCTGTAGCGGGTGCCGAGCTTGAAGATATTGCCGACTTCGATGGCCCGCGTCGCCTCCATCGGCGCCCCATCGATCGGACTCGGGTAGCCGGCGGCGGCGGCGGCGATATCGGCTACCACGTCCGCCTCGTAGTCGCGGCCGAGGTTGACATTCTTCAGATGGAACCCGGGCTTGTTGGCGCCGGCCACCAGGTTCGGGCTGTCGCGAATGCTCTCGTCGGCGACGATGACCGCGTCGTGGACGCCAACCGGCGAGCCGTAGCCGGGCTCGGCCCCGATGGCGCGGATTTGCTCGGCCATGGCCGGGGTCAGCCCCAGCTCACCGGAAGCTTTGCGGAGCTTGGTCTCGTTGACATCGAGGTCACCGCGGATGACGACAAAGATGAAGCGACCGGAATCGCCCAGATAAAAGACGGCCTTCGCGGTGCGTGACAGGGGCACGCCGAGGAAGTCGGCCAGAAGCTGAATGGTCGTGGTATTCGGCGTCTCGACCTCTTCCATCGGCAGCGCCTCTTCCGGCGGCGGCACGTCGCGCTGGAAGGTGGCCACCTCGCGGTTGGCCGCGTAGGTGCCGTTGGGGCTGAGGAGGACGATATCCTCGCCGTAGTCCGAGAGGGCCATGAACTCGTGCGAGGCGGAGCCGCCCATCATCCCGGTGTCGGCGCCGACGACGATGAAGGCGAGCCCACAACGGCGGAAGATCCGCTCATACGCTTGCCAGTGGTTCTGATACTGGCGATCGAGGCCGGCATCGTCGCGGTCGAGGCTATAAGAGTCCTTCATTGTGAACTCGCGGACCCGGATCAGGCCGCCGCGGGCCCGCGGCTCGTCCCGGAACTTGGTCTGGATGTGATAGACGAGCTGCGGCAACTGGCGGTAGGAATTGATCTCTTGCCGCGCCAGGTCGGTGACCACTTCCTCGTGCGTCATCGCCAGCACCATGTCGCGCTCGCCCCGGTCTTGAAAGCGAGCCATCTCCGGCCCGACCTGATCGTAGCGTCCCGACTCCCGCCAGATGTCGGCCGGGTGGACGACCGGCATCAGCAGCTCCTGGCCGCCGATGGCGTCGATCTCTTCGCGGATGATCTGCTCGACCTTGCGGATGACCCGCCAGCCCATCGGCAGCAAGCTGAAGATGCCGGCCCCGAGCGGCCGGATCAAGGCGGCCCGCAGCATCAGCCGGTGGCTCGGCAGCTCGACATCGCCGGGAGCATCGCGCAAGGTCCGGCCAAAGAGATGTGACATCCGCATCGGTGCTGGTTCCTCGCTTCGCTTCCTTCAACCGCGTGATCTCGCTCGGGGCAGAATACCAAGGAACGGTTCGGGTAGGAGGAGCGTCGTGGAGAATCTCGCGGCAGCGAGCATCTATGATGTTCAGAGCCTCGTCTCCCGTAGACGCCGTTGGTCGGCTTGAGCGATGGTGGCAAGGGCCGATCGATCACTCGTCGGTGATGACAATTCTGACATACATATGGATTTTAGCTGGTGGTACACTCCGAAACGTCATACTTGGGTCGAGCAACGGCCAACGCGGGGTAGCCATGAATCAACGACTTTTGCACACCATCGACCCCGAGGTTCTCGGTGATCGAATCGCTTCTGCCTGACGCGCTCGCTACCTGACGCAGCAAGCGGTCGCTGACGTCCTCAACGTGGCACGCACGACGGTGGTGGCGATGGAGAACGGAAAACGCCGTCCCCGCGCAACCGAGCTGGTGAAGCTAGCCGCCCTCTCTGGTCGAGCTGTTGGTGACTTCTTGCTGCCGGAGGTGGCCACCGATCATGTCGACTTTGCGGCCCTTTTCCGGCCCGCACCGAATGGCCGTTCCACGGTGAACGCGGCTCGCGACGAGGACATTCGGCAGTTCGAGCAACTCTGCCGGTGGTACGTGGAGCTTGAATCACTGGCTGGCGCATCGCTCGCTCGACGGTATCCAGAACCATACGACATAGCTGATACGCCGGCCGAGCGAGCCGCTTTGGCGGTGGCGACCGCGGAGCGGAATCGGCTCGGCCTCGGTGACGGTCCGATCGGGGATCTCTGGGATCTCCTGGAAACCGATGTCGGGCTGCGCGCGTTTGCCATCCCGATGCGGGATCGCCGAATTGCCGGCATGTTCGTCTATTCGGAAGCATTTGGCGGATGCATCGCGGTCAATGCCAACCATCCGGAAGACCGCCGGCGATGGAGCGGCGTCCAAGAGTACGGCCGTTTCCTCACCATGCGGCATCGGGCAGAGGTGACGATCCTTTCCGCGACCAAGCGGCCAAAAGAGCGTGAGCGATTCGCCGATGCGTTTGCTCGGCACTTCCTGATGCCAATCGCTGGCCTGACGCGCCGGATTGATGCGATCCGGCGGGCGAACGAAACCCCGTTCACGCTAGGAGACTTGTGGCAGTTGGCCAACCTCTACGGCGTGTCGGTCCAGGCGATGACTTGGCGATTGGAGGAGCTGCGGTTGCTCTCGATTGGCACATGGGATCGGCTGACGGAATTCGGCGTTCAACCGAGCCAGGCAAAGCGGCTCCTCGGTCTCACCGCTAGCGAGTCCGGGACGCCGCATCTACCCACCCGATACCAAGTGCTCGCGGTCCAGTCATATCTTGGCGGCGGTCTGAGTGAAGGGCAGTTGGCGGAACGGTTACTCGCGGATCGCGTTAGTGTCCGCGAGCTGATCCATCAGATGACGACGGTTGAGCAGCCAACTGAGGACGGGATCTGGGCGCAGGCAACGCTGGATCTGAGCCAACCGATCATGGCCTAGTCATGAGGCAAATCCCGCGGTGACGACTGGACTGCTCTTGCTCGATTCCTGTACCGTCATCAACGTGTTTGCCACGCGCCGGATGAGCGATGTGCTGATAATGGTCCCAGGAACAGTCGCGATCGTCGATAGAGTGTCGAGAGAATCGCAGTTCGTTCGCCGTGCCGGCTCTGGCGACGATGCGGATGAACGAGACCCTGTTGACCTCACCGCGATGACCGCTTCGGGTCAGCTCACCGTGCTTTCGTCAACCAACGAAGGCGAGCTGCTCATCTATCTCGACTTTACCCTTGACGTAGACGACGGTGAAGCGATGACCGCCGCCCTCGCTATTCATCGAAACGCAACAGTTGCCACCGACGACCGCAAGGCTATCCGGCTCCTCGTCGCCCGAGCGGTGCCGATCCTATCAACGCAGGACCTCGTCCATGACTGGTGCGATCGGACGAACCTGCCGCGAGACGAGCAAAGGCAGGCGCTGCTCAACATTCGCGAACGAGCGCGATATGAGCCTCGGCTCGATCATCCGCATCGGTCCTGGTGGGAGGCGACGATCGGCGCCGGTGATCGCTGACACCGGCCGAACTTCACGTTGCGATCGGATCGGACATCGGGTGCAGGGCACGACAACGTCGGTGATCAAAGTCAACGCTGTTTGACGCTACTCCTGGGTGAAGGGGCTTTGGATGACGCAGAATTCGTTGCCGTCGGGGTCGGCGAGCACGATGTGGTCGTGGCCCGCCTCGTACTCCCACGGCAGGCGGCCCGCGCCCAATCCCTCCAAGCGGGCCACCTCCCCGGCCTGGTCGGCGGTGTAGAGGTCGAGGTGGAGGCGGTTGCGGCCCCGCTTCGGCTCGTCCGAGCGCTGGAGGGAGACGTTCGACCACCGGCGCCGGGGGTCGGTCAACACCGCGAAGGTCGGATCCCCGTCGCGCACCACATAGCCAAGGGCGGCGGTCCAGAAAGTGATCGCCCGATCGAGGTCAGCGGTATTGATGACGGTCGACCCGACATACAGTCCCATCCACGCCTCCTCACCTTGACCCGTTCGACAGCCAGCAAACATGGCGGTGTTTATTGTCGGGCAAGATGCTACCGCCAGCTATCCCGCGGCCTCGCGACGCCTTGACGCACCACGTCGCAACTGGTACATATGTTCGCATACGCGGCGTCCGGTCGCGCCATCGACACCGGGATGGAGCCATTATGCGCGCGTTCAGACCCGACATCGTCCCACAGGGGATTCAGGCGCGATCACTCGCGTTGTGGCGAAGGTGGGCAACGGGCGCGGATAGTCTCCCAAGGTCGGCGCCGGCGGGGCGGCGCTGCTTACGCGTTGGCGCAAATTTTCCCGCTCGCGCCGCGGGCGCAGATGAAGGTGCAGCAATCCGAGCCCTCGACGCAGGGAGCGCCGATACTGAAACAGGCGCCGCACTCCGTCCGGCCGCTAATCTCCTCACAGCGGCCGTTGCAGCACTGGTGCGTGGTCCGGCACCGATCACCCTCCGGGTGGCAGCCGTTCCGTTTGCGCCCCAGCACACCGCGAGCACAGGAGTCTTGGGCTTGGGCAGTGCGAACAGCCCCGCCAATCGTCAGGCCGAGCGCGCCGCCGGCCAGGCCCCGGACCAGTGAACGCCGGCTGGCGCCACCGTTGGCAACCGCCTTCGCCACCACGTCGAACCGTGTTCCGTCCATGTCGCCGCATCTTTCACGAGATTGCCAGCGGCCGATCTCTCACAGAGATCAGTGTCAGTTTACGCTCACTTGATGAGAGGAGAATGAGAGGATAACTAACAAACCGGCAATATTGTCATCGCCTAACGAAGTGGAGCAGCGTCGGCACGTCGCATCAACGGCGTCCGCGACCGCCTCGAACTAGGCTGAGCACCAGCCAGAGG
>JACCYK010000179.1 GCA_013696525.1 Chloroflexia bacterium | reverse complement strand
GCTGTAGCGCACTTTGGACATCTGGTGATTTCCTATGGCGACTAGCATGATCTGGCGCCTATTGCCGATTTCGACGCTGACGTATCGTCAGTTCTTGGGCGGGCGGGCGATCCGGGTGGTGGTCGTGCTGTCCCTCATTCCCTGTTTGTTCGCGGGTATCTACCTGCTCAATTCCGGGTTCACGACGCCGGCCGGGTTCTTGACGACGTTGTTCTTGGAGTCGGTGATCGCGCCGACCCTGTTGCCGATCATCGTCTTGATCGTGGCGACCGCCGCCCTCGGCAACGAGGTCGAGGACCGGACCCTGCCCTACCTCACGCTCAAACCGATCTCCCGGCTACGGATCGTGCTGGAAAAGCTGCTGGCGGTCCTGGTGGTGACGATCCCGCCCGTGGTGATCGGGCTGGCCCTGACCGGGCTCATTGCCGGTCTCGCGCCGAGCTCGTCGATGAACCTGTTCCCCGGTGATCCGACCTATGGCGTCGGTCCGGTCATTGTCGCCATGCTGGTGGCCGCGGTTGCCGGGATCGTCATGATCTCGACCATCTTCCTGGCGCTGAGCTTGATCGTGCCGCGGGCGCTACTGGCCGGGATTGTCTACGTCTTTGTCTGGGAGAGTCTTCTGGGGCGCTTCTTGCCCGGGATCCGGATCGTGAGCGTCCGGCACTATGTGCAGTCGATCTTCGTGGCCGTGCTGGACGATCCGATGGTGACGATCGAGAGCGCCACCTCGCTCCAAGCGTCGTTCATCGTCATCGCGGTGGTCGCGGTGGTATCGATCATTCTTGCCGCCTGGCGACTGCGGACCATGAACCTCGATTAGCCGTCTCGCGCCAGCTCCGCCAAAATCATGCACAATACAATTTTCGCGCAGAGGGAGACCGCTCGTGAATCGTTCGCCGCGCCGCCGGCCGCTCAAGGTCGGCCTGCAGCTGCCGGAAGCGGAGTATGTGGCGCCCTGGTCCTCGATGCTGGCCATGGCCCGGCTGGCGGAGGAGGCAGGGTTCGATTCGCTCTGGATGGGAGACCATCTCCTCTACGAGGATGGCACCGGCACGGTCAAAGGGGTGTGGGAGGCGTGGTCGCTGTTGGCGGCGCTGGCGGCCGTGACGGAGCGGATCGAGCTTGGCCCGCTCGTGGCCTGCACCGGCTTTCACAACCCGGCGATGATCGCCAAGAAAGCGACCACGATTGACGAGATCAGCGGCGGCCGGTTCGTGCTTGGCCTTGGCGCCGGTTGGAACGAGCCGGAGTATCGCGCCTTCGGCTTCCCCTACGATCACCGGGTCTCCCGCTTCGAGGAAGCGTTCACCATCATTCGGACCCTGCTTCAGGACGGCTTCATCGACTTCCACGGCACCTATTACCAGGCCGAGCGTTGCACGCTGCTGCCACGGGGGCCGCGGCCGGGCGGCATTCCGCTAATGATCGGCTCGTCCCGGCCCCGGATGCTGCGGATCGCGTTGCCGTTCGTGCAATCATGGAACGCCTGGTTCGCGGATTTCGACAACCGGGCGGACAAGCTGCCGCCGATCCTGGCCGGCCTTGACGCGGCCTGCCGTGACGTGGGGCGGGATCCCGCGACGCTGGAGCGAACCTGTGCCATCCTGCTGGCGATGGGTGGCGCCGTGGGCCGCAGCGCCACCTACCGGCCGGATTCGCCGCTCCGGCCCCACACGGGAACGACCGAGGAGCTAGCGACCGTGATCCGGGCCTTTGCCGCGGTCGGGATCAGTCACCTGCAGGTCGTGCTGGATCCGATCACGGAGGCCGCGATCGCCGAGTTCGCGCCGGTGCTCGAACTGCTTGATCGTGGCGACGTCATGGAGGAAGGCTGATGGCCGCGAAGTACGGGCTTGGCATTGACTATGGCGGGACGAAGATCCTGGGGGCGGTGGTTGACCTTGCTACCGGCCAGGTCATTGGCAGCGCGAAGAAGCGGACCTCGTTCGCCGATGGCTCGGAAGAGCTGCTGGAACGGATCATCAGCGTCGGCGTTGGCGCCCTGAAGTCGGCCTCGCTCAAAGCGAAGGACCTGGAGGGGATCGGGCTCGGCGCGGCCGGTCAGGTCGATGCCAAGCGGGGCGTGTTGCTGGGGACGCCGAACCTCAGCCAGGCGGTGGTCGACCTGCCGGTCGCCAAGCGGCTGGCGGACGAGTTCAAGGTGCCGGCGACGCTGGCCAACGATGTCCATGTCGCCGCCCTCGGTGAAGCCCGCTTTGGGGCTGGGGTCGGCGCCGAAAGCTTCCTCTGCGTCTTCGTTGGCACCGGCATTGGCGGCGCCATCGTCCTGCGGGGGAAATTGATGCTGGGACGGGACGGCACCGCCGGTGAGATCGGGCACGCGACGGTGGTGGCCGGGGGCCGCCTGTGTGGGTGCGGCGGGGCGGGCCACCTGGAGGCGTACGCGGCACGAACCGCGATCTCCCGCCGGTTGCTGGGTGAGATGAAGCGGGGCCGAAACTCGATCTTGTCCGATTTGGAGCCCGACCTGGTCAACAAGGATGCGCTGCGAAGCGATGTCACGTTCCGGTCAGGCACGCTGGCCACCGCGATCGAGGAGAAGGATGCGCTGGTGATTGAGGCCGTGCGGGAAGCGGGCTGGTACCTCGGGATCGGGCTGGCGTCGGCCGTCAACATCGTCAACCCGGACCGGATCATCCTCGGTGGGGGAGCGATCGAGGCGCTGCCGCTGATGGTCGAGGTGGCGAGGGAAACGGTTCGGGCCGAGGCGTTGCCGGTTCCCGCCAAGAGCGCGGACATCGTCACCGCCGGCCTCGGCGACCACTCGGGGGTGGTGGGGGCGGCGATTATCGGGGCCGAATCGGGGCGCAAGTGAGCCAGGCCCCCTGCCGCCCATGATAGACTGACCGCGATCGTTGCCCGGGGAAACCCGGCGCGAATAGTGTGATCCGGCTTGGTGGACGAAGGCGAGCGGTAATGGAGCTCTCGAGACTGCGACGCACCAGTAGCACAACGACGCAACGCCGGAAACGTGGGTCGATACATGCCCGACAGGTCATAACATTGGAGGGATCAGCGTGGCTGAGGTTGGTGGGGTTGCCCAACATGCGAACGGTGGGACACGCGCGCTCAATGCAAACTCAAGCGCGGACGACGAGGTAGCGGCGTTCGTCGATTTTGAGAACATCCGATACTCGACGATCAACTCGTTTGGCCGCGAGCCGGACCCGATCGATTGGCGCGACAAGGCCCTCGGCTATGGGCTGATGGCGGTGGCCCGGGCCTACGCCGATTTCGACCAGCACCCGCCAAACGTGCGGACCCGGCTCGATGTCGCCGGCTTCGAATCGCAGCACTATCCGGCCAAGCGCACCAGCGACGCCCAGGGCCGCGAGAAGATCCAGTCGCGGGCCGACTTGAACTTCGTGATCGATGTCATCAACACGGCGCTGACGCGCCCCGACGTCAAGATTTTCTTGCTCTTCACGGGCGACAAGGATTTCATCCGGTTGGTGACCACGCTGCGCAACCGGCTGGGGAAGCGCGTCGTGATCTGTGGCGTGCCGGGCTCCGTCAGCCCGGACCTGGTGGCGGCGGCGGGAGCGGAGGATTTGCTCCAGGTCGCCCAGTCGGCGGATGTCGACCGGCAGGTGATTCGCGCGATCGACGCCT
>JACCYK010000162.1 GCA_013696525.1 Chloroflexia bacterium | reverse complement strand
GGTGACGGCGCGATCCCGGCAGCCGCCGCAGTAGTTGTTCTGGCAGGTTTCGCCGCCGCAGCAGTCGTTGGAGGAGGCGCAGCCCTGGCCGCGGCACGGCGAGCAGGTGCCGCCGTCGGCGCGGAAGTCGCAGGAGCGGGAGCAGCACCCCTCGAACCCGGTGCAGGGGGAGCGCTCGGGCTCGCATCGTCCAGCCCGAGCCGCGCCAGCAGCCCGGCAAGGGCGCCGCCGCCCAATCTCTGGAGCGCCGTTCGCCGATTTGCCGGGGTCGCCAACGCCCGCGTCCAACCATCGAATCGCGTTCCATCCATGTGAGCCTCCTTGTATCGAAGCAACATGCGGCAGGCGAAATCCAGAGTCCACCGAAGGCGTGGTCTCCACGTCTCGCGGGGCGCTCACGAGAGCATCGGCTACCTGGCGCCACCACTGGCGACCGGACGGCTCCGGCCCTGCCAGCGACGCGAATCGCCGGCAGCCCGCTTTGTCCAGAGTGCGCCTTCCTGGAACAAATCACATGGGGAAAATTAAGCATTTCTGGTGAGAAACCCGGGGATCATACCGGGTCCGGCCAGGCCCAGGTTTGACCCGTCGCGAGCGAACGGTGCATGATCGACCGGCACGGGGTGAGCGGTCCGGCATGCGCCTGACAGGAGAAGGACGGGCAGATGGCAGATGACCAGTTCGATGCGATCGTGGTCGGGGCCGGGCCGGCGGGGGTGACGGCGGCGCGGGAGCTGGCCAACGCCGGGCTGAGCGTCGTCGCGTTGGAACGGGGGCCGTTTCCGGGCTCGAAGAATGTCTGGGGCGGCATCCTGTACCGGGCGCCGACCGAGGCGATGCTGCCCGGCTTCGAGGCCGCGGCGCCGCTGGAGCGGCCGATCATCGAGCAACGCTACGTCATGCTCGCCGACGACGACATGCTGGCCCTCACCTATCGCTCGCGACACTTTTCCGAACAGCCGTACAACGCCTATTCGGTGTTGCGCTCGCCGTTTGACCGCTGGCACGCGACAACGGCGGAAGCGGCCGGGGCCGAGGTCTATCCCGAGGTCACGGTGACGGATCTCCTTTGGGACGATGGCGCCGTGGTGGGGGTGACGACCGGGGAGCCGGATGGCGAGCTGTATGCCCGCTGCGTGGTACTGGCCGATGGCGCCAACTCGCTGTTGGCGCAGCGGGCCGACCTCCACGGCGAGTGGTTGCCGATGGACCAGGCCCTGGTTGCCAAAGAGCTGATCGCGCTGCCGGCAGCCACGATCGAGGACCGGTTCGCGCTGCCGGCTGGGCTGGGCACGGCGCTCGAGATCTTCGGCGAGTCGACGATGGGTTTACTCGGGTACGGGTTCATCTACACGAACAAGGAAAGCCTCTCGCTGGGAACCGGCGCCCTGTTGGGCGATCTGATCGAGACCGGGATCAACGTCAACGACATGCTCGATCGCTTCAAGCGGCACCCGGCGATCGCGCCGCTGATCGCCGGGGGTGAGACGATCGAGTATTCCGCCCATTTGATCCCCGAGGGCGGCTACAACCGGATGCCGAAGCTCTATGGCGATGGCGTGGTGGTGGTCGGCGATGCGGCCGGTTTCGTCAACCCCTTGAACCGGGAGGGAGTCAACCTGGCGATGCTGTCGGGCAAGCTGGCGGCGCACGCGATCGCCGAGGCCATTGGCCGCGACAATCTCTCGGCGGCGTCACTGTCGCGGTATCGTGAGTTGTTGGAGCAGAGCGTGGTCCTAAAGGATCTCTACAAGATTCGGAACATCACCGAGTTCGCTCATGCCCGGCCGCATGTCCTGGGTGAGTATCTCCGGCTGGCCGCCACCATCGCCCGTGACTACCTGACGGTCGATGGCTCGGGAAAGGGCGAGAAGCAGAAGAAGATCCTGAAACGCCTTGCCGGGCTGCCGAAGAAACGGTTGCTGAGCGACCTCACCGGCGCTCTGAAGGCGTTCGGCGGGTAGCCGGCGGGAGCGCCGGCGCGATACCGGTCGGGAGGAGCGGGTAAACTGTGCCGATTAGACACGCGCATCCCGATTCGAGGACGCGGCGTACACCATGCTAGGGCCGCCGTCAGTCGCTTGGAGTGTCTCGTTGTACCGCTTGCTTACGATCACCCTGCTCGTGCTGACCGTTTTGATATGGGCTCCGGTAAGCCAGGCCGCCCCGGGCAGTGCTCAGGAGCGGCCGACCGGCGGCTTGCCGGCGATCGAGGCGGGGGCGGATCCGGCGGATTGGCCGGCGGTGGCGGCCGA
>JACCYK010000077.1 GCA_013696525.1 Chloroflexia bacterium | reverse complement strand
CTGCATGACCCGGGGCTCAATGGTCGAGACGAGCATCAGAACGGCTATGGATCGGGCAGGGCTGACATGTTGGCCCCGTTCCCGGCCGAGCCGGAGCGCCAAGAACGACCACCCGACCAGGCGACAGTTGGCTGGCCAAACCGCGATCAGGAATCCTGAGCCACCGGGCCGACCGACGATGGATAACGATGGTGCGCCGGTTGACGCGGAGTGTGGTACACTGCGGCCGACAATTAACTGTTCCCCGATAGCTCAATGGTAGAGCGACCGGCTGTTAACCGGTAGGTTCTAGGTTCGAGTCCTAGTCGGGGAGCCGCCAAACGCGGTGCGCCGAGCGATGTATCGACCCGGCGCCGCGCTTTAACGGCGCTGGAAGCATGTTGGCAAAACTTAAATGCGGATGTCTTGGCGGACATCACACACGTATGGATCAAATGCTGTAGTTGCTGATCGGTTCGCGCGTTTGCTCACGCTCGATCAAGGTCGCCAGGGAGATCGAGCGCAAGTAGTCCACGGACCGACCGTGAAGCTCACACCAGACGTCATAGACGACATCCTCCCCGGACGCGGCCTGCTCGGTGGGAACCGGACTCCGCACTGATCCCTCAAGGACCGAGAGGATGTCCCAGATCGAGACATCGTGGGGAGCCTGGCAGAGCTCGTGGCCGCCCAGTGGTCCGCGCGTGCTGCGCACGAATCCCGCTCGATTCAGGGCTCCCAACACCTGGTGCAGATACGCCTCGGGGATGTCCCGGCGGGTCGCGATGTCGCGGCTTTGGGTTGGGCCCTGCTCAAAGCGAAGCGCGAGATCAAACAGCGCTCGAACGCCGTAATCCCCCCGGCTTGAAACGCGCATTCAGTACCTCGTTCATGCTGCCGGATCGATATCCTTCCAGGTCGAGCGCCACGTACCGGTAGCCGGCCTCTTTGACAGCGGTGACAATGGCGGCCGCCTGTTCCAGCGCTTCCGTAAGCCGTTCCGGCGGAAACTCCAAGCGGGCAACGTCTCCGTGATGGCGGACGCGGATGCCGCGATAGCCGAGCTGCCGCAAGTTCGATTCGGCGAGGCCGACCCGCTTCAACTTTTCCGGCGTAATCGGGTCGCCGTAACCAAAGCGTGATGACAGACAGGCCATCGCCGGCTTGTCCCAGGTACGGAGCCCCAGCGCGGCCGAGAGCTGCCGGATTTCTGATTTCGTGAGATCGACCTCTTGCAGCGGACTTCGCACGCCCAGTTGCGTCGCGGCTCGCATTCCGGGGCGGAAGTCCCCCCGGTCATCAGCGTTTGAGCCGTCAATCACTTGTCGGAGGCCCCGCTCGCGAGCGACATCGATGAGCCGGTTGTAAAGCTCGCTCTTGCAGAAGAAGCACCGCTGATGAGTATTGTCAGCATACCGAGGGTCTGTCAGCTCCATGGTTTGCACCATGACGTGCTCGACCCCCATGTCGACCGCGATCGCCTTCGCTTCACGCATTTCCTCGTCCGCGTAGGTTTGCGACAGACCAGTCGCGGCAACGGCCCGATCGCCGAGGGCGTCGTGGGCGGCACGCAGAAGCAGCGTGCTATCGACACCGCCGGAGAAGGCGACGAGGGCAGACTCCATGTCACGCAGCAGGGCCGAGAGCTGGTCGTACTTGTCCTGGGCCGAAAGGGTCATCTGGTTCTCGTTTCACTCCTGGGCTTGCTAAAGCTATCGGCGTCCGTGAGCGATGCTAGCAGCCCGCGGTGTTCCGTCGCAACCGGTGCCGGGCGCAACGAAGCAACCCGGCGCAAACATGAGCCGCTGCTTGGTACGCCGTCGCGGCTCGTTAATACTGGATGCGGTGCTATGCTGATCCGGCAGAGCGCGGAAGGCGAGTAGGTACCCGTTTGGGCTCGGTCCTGCCGAGATTCGCTCCGGCACGATGACCGGGGTGGCTGAACATCGCGAGCAGCGTATGATTCGCGCCATACTGGCGACGGCGGAGATCCAGCGCGGCGGAGGGAACCAGTGACGACCTGTTCGAATTGCGGAAACGAGAATCCCGAGGGAAGCCGCTTTTGCGCGAATTGTGGAGCGAGTTTGGTCGCGAGCGGCCGGCCGGCAACTGTTCCGCCGTCGGCGACGCTAGGTGATCGTTCACAGGTTCCGCCGACCTCACCGGAGTGGCGAATGTCGGACGCCGGACCGTTACCGCCGCCGCCGAGACGGCCCCGCTGGCTGTTGTTTCTGCTCGGGGCGCTGGGTCTCTGCTTGCTGATCTGCGTTGGTTTATTCGTGTGGGCGAACACCATTGGCTATGATGTCGTGCAGGGTTTCATCGCCACGGCCGAGGCCGTGCAGACAGCAACCGCGACGGCAAACAGCCCGGCGGTGGCCACACCCTTTCCGAGCGGCTCGCCGGTGGGAGCTGGAACCCCGGTTACAGGTGCCACCCCGACTAGCTAAAAAGTTCTTGATCGGTTGCCTTCAATCGCTGCCGTCTCAGCGAATCCGGGGCGAGATGCTTTACCCGAATAAAACGGCGGTCCGAAAGTTGCGGGCGAGGGGAGCAAACCAAAGAGAGGATTCGTTCCGTGTCAGCCAAGCCCCGTGATGTTTCGATTCGACGACGAGTTGAAGCCTTGGCATTGGCGTATGAGGCCAATCACGCACGGAGACCACGAAAGGAGTCACAGATGCGACAAAGTGCAGCCTGGAGAGCGGGATGGTGGGTGCCGATCTTGCTCGGTGCGTTGATGCTGGCGCCGCTGGCCGGGGCTCAAGACGCGACCCCCGCGGCGTCGCCCGTCACGGACGGCGAAGTGATAACCTCGATCAGTCGCGACGACTACTATGCCACGCTTGACGCGGCCTATGCCTTCGAAGAGCCGCAATTCGAAGGCGGTCAACTCATTCTGGCCGACACGACGGACATCGATACGGTCAACGCGCTGTTGAGCGATGACATCCCGACTGCCTACATCGTCGGGTTGATGTTCGAGTCGTTGGTCGGGGTCAGCCCGATCGACGGCAGCATCGTTCCTGGCCTGGCCGATAGCTATGAAATCGGCGCCGATGGGCTGACGTATACGTTCAACATCAACCCGGATGCAAATTGGCACGACGGAATGCCGGTTACGGCCGACGATGTCGTGGTGAGCCTCGACTTTGCCACGAGCGGCGAATCCGTCTACGCCTACACAACGCAGATGGTCGAGTCGATCGCTTCGTACCAGGCTGTTGACGAGAAGACCGTAGAGATCGTCGCCACCGACCTCTTGGCCACCTTCCTGTACGACGTGCCCGGCACCCTCGCGGTCATGCCGGCCCACATTTGGGGAGAGGTTCCGTTCTCCGAGTGGCAGAACGATCCCGGTAGCACCGGCCAAGACCCAAGCCGGGTCGTCGGCTCGGGACCTTTCACGTTCGTCGAATGGGTGCAGGGCGAAAGCGCGACCCTGGCCAAAAACGACAACTATTGGAATCCCCGCGAAATCCCGAACGTCGACGAGTTCATTTTCCGGGTCCTGCCGGATGAGAACACCTCGGTCCAAGCGCTGACGACGGGCGAGGTGGACATCCTGGAGGGGATTCCGCCGGCGCAAGTCGCCGACGTGCAGAACAGCGGCGTCGCCGAGGTCGAGATTTACGACACGCTCCGCTTCAACTGGTACTCGCCGAACGAGCTCATGCCGATCTTTACCGACGTGGCGGTTCGCCAGGCGCTGCTGTACGCGCTGGACCGTCAGTTGATCGCCGACGAGATCTACCTCGGCTTCGCGGAGCAGGCGAACGGCACCCAGCCAGTGCTGTCCCCCGCGTACGCGCCCGACGAGATCAACACCGTTTACAACTATGATCCGGAGCTCGCTTCGCAGCTACTGGCCGACGCTGGCTGGCAAGATTCCGACGGTGACGGGGTGCTCGAGAAGGATCTCAACGGCGATGGTCAGATCGGCGAAGATGAGGTCTTGACCTTCGAGTTCATCTATTCCGAGGGCGTCGCCATCTACGAGCAGATGGTGCCGTACATGCAGGAGTCGTGGGCCGCGATCGGCGTCGCCATGGTCCCGCAAGCGGTGCCCTTCCCGACGCTGCAACAACGGGCGGACGATGGTGACTTCGGCATTGCCCTGTACGGTTTCTCCTGGAGCCCGGACGGCGGCCAAGGGATCATGTTCCGATGTGACTCCTTCTCGCCCCAGGGCTTCAACTCGATGCGCTATTGTAACGAGGAGTACGATGCGCTGGACGACATGCAGCAGCGTGAGCTTGAACCCGATGCCCGGGTGGACTTGCTGATCGAGCTCTCGAACATCGTGAATGACGACGCCGCGAACGGCATCCTCGTCTTCCGCCAGGAGATGTCGGGGGCCACCGGCCGGGTCCACAACTTCTTCCCATCCGGGTTCACCTTCCCGTGGTCGATCCCGTACATTTGGGTCGAGGAATAACCGGCTCAGTTTGGAAGTATGGGGCGGAGGGAGTTGCTTCCCTCCGCACCCGGTCGTTCGTGTCAGGCGAGCCTTGGTCCAGGGTCGAGGGTCGCTAAAGGCTGAAAGGGTCGGTCAGTGGCCCGGTTCATCGTTCGACGTGTCGTCCAAATGATTCCGTTGTTGCTGGGAATCACGTTCCTGATCTTTGCCCTGGTCAACTTGATTCCCGGCAGCCCGATCCAGGCCTTCGAGTTTAATCCTCGCGCCCGGCCGGAGGACATCGCCCGGATCAGGGAGAATCTTGGTCTCAACGAGCCGTGGCCGCTCCGGTATTTCTACTGGTTGTCGGACGCGGTGCGCGGGGACTTCGGGTTTTCGCTGATCAACGCGACGTCCGTTACCGATCGCATCGTTGGGGTGTTGCCGAATACGCTCATTCTGACCGGGACATCGTTGCTCTTCGCGCTGATCTTTGCCGTGCCGCTTGGCGTGTATTCGGCCGTAAAGCGTAATTCATGGTTCGACCATCTGGTGACCATTGGCTCGACGGCGACGTTCGCCATCCCGACCTTTTGGCTCGGCTTGATGATGATTGTCATCTTCGCGGTGAAGTTTCGAGAATGGGGCCTGCCTTCACTGCCGGTCAGTGGCACGCACAATTTCCGCGGCGGCGGCGATCTCCTCGATCGGGCGCGCCATTTGCTGATGCCGGCCGTCGCCCTCGGGATCGTTCAGCTCGCGGGATGGACGCGATATATCCGAGGCTCGATGCTTGAGGTGATCCGGCAGGATTTCATTCGGGCCGCGGCGGCGAAGGGGCTTCGGGAACAGAGCGTCCTCTACGTTCATGCGCTGCGCAACGCGCTGTTGCCCCTGGTGACGCTGATCGGCCTGACAATTCCGGAGCTGTTCGGCGGCGCCTTCTTCATCGAGCAAATATTTGCCTGGAATGGGGTTGGCCGCTTGACGCTCGATGCGCTGAATGATCGCGATTACACGGTGGTGATGGGCACGTTTACGATTCTGGCGGTGCTGACGCTCTTCGGCAATCTCATCGCTGATGTCCTCTATGCCGTTCTCGATCCACGGATTCGGTTGAGCTGACCATGGCCATATGCTCGATGGATAGCCTTTGTCCGGAGACCTTGCGACGGCTAAGGGTAGTCTAAATGGCTCAGCGACCATCAGTGTCGAACAATCGATCGCCGGTGCTGGCGCGAGCCGTGTCCACCCGCCAAGCCGCCCTCGATCGCAATGTCCTGAAAGAGGGGCCGAGCCTCTCGCGGCGCGCGTGGCGCCGGTTCCGGCGAAACAAGGTGTCGCTGGTCGCGTTGGGGATCTCGATCGCGATCATCCTGTTCACCCTGTCGGCACATCTTCTGTCCGAGTACGTCACCGGCTATGACTACGCGGCAGGCGACCTCCGCGGCAATCTCCAAGATCCGTTTACCGACGACCACATTCTTGGTACCGATCCGAATGGCCGCGATCTGCTGACCCGAATCGCCTTTGGCGGCCGGATTTCGCTCCAAGTGGCGACCCTCGCCGCCCTCAGCATTCTGGCTATTGGGGGGACGGCGGGGGCCGTGGCGGGGTACTTTGGCGGCAAGATCGACAGCATCTTGATGCGGCTGGTCGATGTCATCTTGTGCTTGCCGGGTCTGGCGGTGCTGCTGCTCGTCTCGACCATCTTCCGGCCCGGTCCGGTGGCGCTCTCGTTCGTGATCGCGGTCATAAGCTGGCCGACGATCTCGCGTTTGGTCCGGAGCGAGGTGCTGACCCTGCGGGAGCGCGATTTCGTTGACGCCGCGAGAGTGATTGGGGCTTCGGATGCTCGGATTATCTTCCGGCACATCTTCCCCAACGTCGTGCCGATCATTGTCGTCTGGATCTCGCTCGCGATTCCAGGGCTGATCCTCACTGAGGCCGCGTTGAGCTTTCTTGGCTTCGGGGTGCAGATCCCGATCCCGTCGTGGGGCAACATGCTCCAGGACGCGACGGCGTTCTACACCAGATCCTGGTGGAACGTCTTTCTCCCTGGATTCGCGATTTACCTGACGGTACTCTCGATCAACCTCGTGGGAAATGGGTTGCGCGATGCGCTTGATCCTCGCCTGAACGATTGATGATGGATTCGAGAGTTCGCTGAGATTGGCGGACGGCCCACACCCCCAATCCCACTCCCAAACCGTGGGAGAGGGGGCCGGTCCAGATACCGCACCAGTCATCCACATTCCGCATGACTTCAGGTTCTGACGTTGAAGAACGGAGCACGGCCACCAGTCCTGAGACTAGTGGCCGTTCCAGAACCCCTACCGCTGTCGATTCTGTGCTACGACTCGTTCGGTTGGCGACGGCTGTCGGCTGGTCGGTTCAGCATGCCGCCGGGGCCGCGATCAGCCGGGGCTTGGTCGAAGCCGCCATCGGGCCGGCCGCCGTCGCCCCGTGGCCCGCGGTCGGCGCGCCGGGGGCCGCGATCTTCCCGGCGGGGGCCGCGGC
>JACCYK010000113.1 GCA_013696525.1 Chloroflexia bacterium | reverse complement strand
GCCTTCCCGCCACATGACGTCGACTACCCCTTAGCCCGCGCCATCAGCGAAGCCGGCCTCCGGCAGTTCCACAGCGCCGAGACCGAGAAGTACGCCCACGTCACCTTCTTCCTCAATGGCGGCCGGGAGGAGCCGTTTCCCGGCGAGGAGCGAGCCCTCATCCCGTCGCCGCGAGTGGCGACCTATGACCGGCAACCGGAGATGAGCGCCGCCGGCGTCACCGCCGCCACGATGGCGGCGATCGCCGCCGGCCGGTACGGGTTCGTCATTGTCAACTTCGCCAACCCGGACATGGTCGGCCATACCGGCGACTTCGCCGCCACCGTGGCGGCGGTGGAGACGGTCGATGCCTGTCTGGGCGAGGTGGTGGCCGCGGCCCTGGCCGCCGGCGGCCGCCTGCTGGTCACCGCCGACCATGGCAACGCCGAAACGATGCTCGACCCGCTCACCGGCCAGCCGCTGACCGCTCACACGACAAATCCGGTCCCGGTCGTCCTGGTCACCCCGGAGGCCGACCCCTACCGCCACGCCGTCCTCCGCCAGGACGCCCGCCTCAGCGCCATCGCCCCGACCGTCCTCACGTTGCTCGGCCTCCCGATCCCCGCCGCCATGACCGAGCCGCCGCTGCTCGCCCCGGTGTCGCCGCCATGATGCGAGAGCGCGAGCGGTATATCGCGGCACTGGAGGTACGGGACATGGCACTCAAGCGACCAAACCGGGAAACGCCTGCTACCGACACCGAACCAGCGGAGTCACCCGAACTCGAGCTGCCGCCGATTCGGGAGTTGACGCGCGAGGAAAGCCGGGCCGACTTTGACGCGCTCGCCCGGGAACGCCTTGGGATGAGCGGACCGGAGTTTATCGAGCGGTTTATGGCCGGTGAGTTTGATCGCGTGATCGACGATGGGGACCATTCTGACCATCTGTATCTCGCGATGCTCAGCGGCCGTTGGGCAAACCGGTCGGAGCCGAAGCCCAAGGGGCTGCCGCTCTCTCATCGACGCGGCAAGCCGGCTCCCACCCCGGCCAGGCTCGACGAAGACGATGACTACCCGCTTCCCCCAGTCCGCCCGATGACGCTGGAAGAAGGGCAAGCGTTCTTTGACCGGCTGGCGCGGGAGCTGCTGGGCATTGGCGGGGAGGAATTTCGCGGACGCTATCACGCGGGTCGCTACGACGATATTCTTGATGATCCGGACCACCGCGACATTCTCTATTTAGCGATGCTTGGAGCCGGCCCTCGGACCAAGGAGCGACTAGCCAATGGTGAACGAAATGGCACTTAGACAATCGGGACACCACGCATTGCCCGTCGAGTCAGACACGACCGACCCTCCGGACTACGAGCTTCCGCCAATCCGTGTGCTCAATCGTGAGGAAACCCGAACCTTCTTTGATGACAAGGTCCGGGAGTTGCTTGGTATCAGCGCGGAGGAGTTTGTCGAACGGTGGCATGCCGGTGACTATGCAGACATTCTCGACAATTCACCTCGCTCCGACATTATGTACCTCACATTGTTGGGCAACCTTGGTCGCTCGAAGTAAATCGGAGACTCGAGAGAGGGGGGGGGTTGGACTGCACCCCTAAGACCGGACCATCGCGTAAATCAACTTCTCCACAAGGAAGGGCGGTACGCTGACCGCTAAAGGAGGAGCAGAAGCGATGGGACGCGGACGGGTCCATAGCCGGGAGTTCAAACTGGGCGTGGTCCGGCAGGTGGCCAGTGGGGAGAAGCGACCTGCCCAGGTCTGCCGCGAGCACGGCCTCGCCGAGGGCCTGCTGTTGCGTTGGCGCCATGAGTACGCAGTGCGGGGCGAGGCGGCTTTCGGGCCGCACCAGCCATCCGAAACCGAGGCCCTCAAGCGGCGGGTGGCCGAGCTGGAGCGCGTCTGCGGCCAGTTGGCCTTGGAGAATGCCATCCTAAAAGGGGCGCTGAGCGGCTCCCCCTCGCAGAGCGGCACGCGATGATCGCTCAAGCACGTCAGGATTACCCCGCACTGTCGGTGCGCCGGCTCTGTGCCCTGCTAGGCGTTGGGTACAGCTGGTACTACGAGCGCCAGGAGAACACGACCCAAGCTGAACGAGACGTCGCCCTGCGCGACGCCATCGAGCAGATCGTGCTGGCCTTCCCCGGCTACGGCTACCGCCGCGTCACGAAGGCCCTCGCTCGTGAGGGCTGGGCGGTCAACCACAAGCGCGTCCTGCGGGTGATGCGGCAGGAATCACTACTCTGTCAGCTCAAGCGGCGCTTCGCCGTGACCACCAACTCAGCGCACGTGCTCCGGACCTACCCGAACCTCGTGGCCGGCTTCGACCTCACCGGTCCCGACCAGGCTTGGGTAGCCGACGTCACGTACATCCGGCTGCCCACCGCCTTCGCATACCTGGCGTGCATCCTCGACGCCTGGTCTCGGCGCTGTGTGGGTTGGCAGTTAGCCCGAGCGATCGACGCGCAGCTGACCTTGGCTGCCCTTGAGGGAGCGCTGGCAGCGCGCCACCCGGCGCCTGGTCTGATCCACCATTCCGATCGGGGCGTGCAGTACGCCAGCGCCGTCTATGTGGCACGATTGGAAGCCGTCGGGGCGCGGATCAGCATGGCGGCGGTCGGCAACCCCTACGAGAACGCCAAGGCCGAGAGCTTCTTCAAGACGCTCAGGTGCGAGGAGGTGTACTTGCAGCAGTATCAGACGTTCCACGAGGCCGAAGCAAACCTCGGCCGCTTCATCGAGGATGTCTACAACACCAAGCGGTTGCATTCGAGCCTGCGGTACCTGTCCCCGGCAGAGTTCGAGGCGGTCGAGCGGCCGGGTGGCTGATCGGGTACCCGCGAGGTCACCTCGACCATCCGCAACCGGCACGGGTGCAGCGAGCAGGGAGGCCAGCATGTCATCCGCCAACGAGGTCTGGGCCAGCGGTGACGCCTACGAGCCCTACGTCGGCCGCTGGAGTCGGCCGGTTGCCGAGGCGTTCCTCGCCTGGCTGGGGGTCCCGCCGGGCCGTCGCTGGCTCGACGTCGGCTGCGGCACCGGCGCCCTGACCCAGGTGATCCTGCGCGAGGCGCAACCCCAGAGCCTCACCGGGATCGACCCCTCTGCTGGCTACGCCACTTACGCGCGCGATCACACGCCGGACCCGCGGGTCACCTTCCTCGTCGGTGACGCCGAAGCCCTCCCCGATCCCGACGGCGTCTACGACGTGGCGGTCTCCGGCCTGGTCCTCAACTTCGTGCCGCACCCCGCGCGCATGCTCGCCGAACAGGTGCGCGTGACGCGGCCGGGGGGCACCGTCGCCGCCTACGTCTGGGACTACGCCGGCCAGATGCAGCTGATGCGGCACTTCTGGGACGCAGCGGTGGCGCTGGATCCGGCGGCACGCGAGCTCGACGAGGGGCGTCGCTTCCCGCTGTGCCGCCCAGGCCCGCTCAGCGCGCTCTACGAGGGGGCCGGGCTGGGCCGGGTCGAGACCCGTGCCATCGACGTGCCCACCCGCTTCCGGGATTTCGACGACTACTGGGAGCCGTTCCTCGGGGGGCAGGGGCCGGCTCCCGGTTACGCGATGGCGCTCGACGAGGAGCGCCGGGCCGCGCTCCGCGAGCACCTTCGAGCGCGGCTACCAATCGCAGCGGACCGGGCGATTCACCTGAGGGCGCGGGCTTGGGCCGTCCGGGGCATCCGCTAGGCCCTGGAAGGGGAACGGGTATCCTCAGCTCGTGCAAGAATACTAATCGCGAGTTGACTTTGCGCCTGGTCCGGCGCCATGGGTGCACTCCAGGTTTCTGTCCGCCCTGCAACGGGCTGTCTCTTGTATTACCAGGGCGGTCGTTGTTCGAAGTCAGGATCCGGACCCCGATGGGCTGGAGTTTGTATCGCTCGAGCGTCGAGAGGTTCCACTCCAGCTCCACGGGGAGCCTCGGCTCGAGTTCTCGATGTTCCACTCCTACTCGCTCGAACACCCAGCAGGGGAGCGACGCTTGGTGACGGCCAGATCGAGAGATTACTCCTATCAGCTCCTCGAACGGGACGGTCCTGAACTGGTCGCCTTCCATTGGCATCCTGACCGCGCGCCTCAGCCAGATTTTCCTCATGTGCATATCGCCGGCCAAGCGGGAACGGTCAGGATCCAGAAGCACCATCACATCCCCACGGGCCGCGTCTCCCTGTTTAGCAGCAGTCACCGCGCAAGACGCCGCGCCGTTGCTCAAGCTTAGCCGCGTCAATCTCACCCCGCGCGTACCGCTCGTCCAAGATTTTGAGCGGGCTCTTCGGAGGTTGATGATCTGGGCCGGCCTCACCCCGAATTCGCTTGAACCGCTCCCAGAGAGACAACGCGAGCAGAACGATCCCAACCTGCACGGCGAGTTGGAGAAGAAGTCCAAAGACTGCAAAGGCGCCGTACGAGAGGTCAAATCCCATCATAGTCTCCAGGCATTGACGGGGCAGTCAGTCAGGTCGATGACGGTGACCTTCTGTCCTACGGCGAAGGCGTCGGCGCCTCCGCGTCCGAATACCTGTAAACGTAATCAATCAAGAAACGATCTCCCTGCCGCGCGAAGAGCACGAGCATGCGCGCATCGTCAATGGTCACGATGGCAACAACCCGGCCGTCCTCAAGATTGCGAACCTCCGCGACCGAAAGGTGTCCAGCCGTCTGGGGAATCGGAATCCCAGTAATCTTTGCAAAGTTCTGTGGATCAACGCCGCCGAACACTGACCGGAAATAACGATTAGTCATGAGAGCGGTGATGCGCTGCCAGTCTCCCGCGCGCATGCACGCCACATGCTCAATGACAGTGTTCGTAATTGCCCTATGGACTTCGGGGGTGACGGCTGAGCCTCCTGTTGGCGGTGGTGGCGTACTGATGGGAGTGCCAAGGATCCCCAAAAGGACCGCACCCGGTGTCCCTTCGACGGCCAAGAATTCCTCAAGGGGGCGAGGCTCAATGCTGCACTCGGCGGAATCGCCGACGATGGTTGCGATCGGGCTTGGAGCCGGCTGAACGGAAAGCGGATAGTGTCCCTATAGTTCTGTAAATAGAGTGGGCCAGTGACGAAGCTGGCCACCGTCCTCCAAGCTAGCCGTGGATCAAGACGGACGGTCTGAGGAGGAGAACGATGACCAGGGGCCATAGTACGGAGCCGAGTGGGCTGGCACAAGCGGCGCTGCTGGATGATCCGGAGTTCCCGCGGGGCCTGGTGCAGACGGCGCTGCAAGCCCTGCTGGAGGCGGAACTGACGGCCCACCTCGGGGCGGCGCGCTACGAACGGACAGAGGAGCGGCGCGGCTATCGCAACGGCACCAAGCCGCGCACGCTGACGACGCGGGCCGGGCGCATCGAGCTGCGGGTGCCCCAGGACCGGGACGGCACCTTCTCGCCGGAGCTGCTTGGCCGGTACCAGCGCAACGAGCAGGCGCTGGTGCTGGCCCTGATGGAGATGTACCTGCAAGGGGTCTCGACCCGGAAGGTGGCCGCCATTACCGAGCAGTTGTGTGGGACCAGCTTTTCCAAGCGCCAGGTCTCGGCCCTGACGAGCCGGCTCGACGCCGAGCTGGCGGCCTGGCGGGAGCGTCCCCTGCCCGCGGCCTACCCCTCTACCCCCGCCTGGGGGTGGCTGCCCGCTACGAACATGGGCGGGTGGACGGGCGGGTGGTGACGCTGGGGGTGCTGGTCGTCGCCGGCGTGCGCGATGATGGGCGGCGCGAGCTCCTGACGGTCGAGGTGGCCGACACCGAGCGCGCGGCGACCTCCCATGCGTTGTTTGGGCGCCTCAAAGAGCGCGGCCTGCACGGGGTCGAGCTGGTGACCAGCGACGACCACCGGGGGCTGCGCGCGGCGGTGGCCCGCCAGTTCCAGGGGGCGAGCTGGCAGCGCTGCCAAGTCCACTTCGCACGCAACCTGCTGGGGCTGGTGGGCGCCAACCACCGGGCGCGTCGCGGGGAGGACCTGCGCGGCATCTTCGCGGCGACGACGGCCGCCCAGGCACACGCCACGGCCGGCGTCTGCGCCCAATCCTGGCAGGCCAGCCACCCCCAGGTGGCGGCCAAACTGGAGGCGGACCTGGAGGGTGAACTCGAGGACTGTCTCGCCTGCGACGCCTTTCCCACCGCCCACCGGCCCCGCCTCCGGACCACGAACGGCTTGGAACGGTTCCGCCAGGAGCTCAAGCAGCGGACGCGGGTCGGGCGCATCTTTCCCC
>JACCYK010000107.1 GCA_013696525.1 Chloroflexia bacterium | reverse complement strand
TCGAGGCCGACGACGGCGCAGCTGTAGACCTTCGCGAGCACGGACGACTCCCGGATTGACAGCATATGTCCACGAACTACCGGCGATGACTGTACCATGCCCTCAGACCAGGGCGAGCGTGGATGTGGGCGAAGGTGTGTCGTGCCGGAGGAGAGATGCCGGGGATCATCGAAACGCTGCGCGCGGACGACGTGACCGCGAGCTGGATCAGCTATCTCGATGAGTTGGGGCCGCCATCATTCGATGTAGACCTGCCCGAACCGAACGCGCTGCCGGCCGTGCTGCGTGCCCTCGACGTGCCAGACGAAGACTTTGCTGATCTCATCACGATGCTGCCGTCGGCTGAGCGCGATCCGGATACGTGGTGGCTGTTGACGCGGGCCACGCACTCGTTGGTGCGCCACATGGGAACGGTCAAGGGCCCGCCCGAGTTTCCCAAGTTTCCCACTGCCGTCTCCGGTACGCACCGGTTCTTCTTCGTCTACGTCTACCTGGCGACCTTGCCTTATGTCCAAGCCTACCATCGCGACCGCGGCATTCCGGCGGCGATCGGGCGGGAATCGCTGGCCGATCTTGGCCGGAGCATGCGGGAGTACCGGCTGGCGCACGGAGCCGGCGGTTTCAACGACGCCGCCTGGCTGATGTTCCATTTTCGCGGCCTGCTCTATCATCTGGGGCGACTCCAGTTCGAGCGTCGGCGGTTGGGGCGGCGAATCGCAGCAGCCGTTGCCGCGGCCGGCCTGGGCGGCGACACCGGTGACCCCGCCTTGGGCATTCACATACCCGCCCTGGCCGGCGCCCTGGCGCCGGAGGCGTGCGACGCTTCGTTTGTCGATGCGGCTGGATTCTTCGCCCGTTACTTTCCGGACGAGCGCTACGAGATCGTTGTCTGCGATTCGTGGCTGCTCGATCCGCAGTTGGCCGAGTACCTGCCGGCGACGAGCAACATCATCCGGTTTCAACGCCGGTTCCGAGCGGCGGTCGGTCCGGACCCCGTTGACGAGTGGATCCTGCGGTTCGTCTTTGGCCGGGCGGACGTGGACCTCGATACCGTGCCGCAACGAACGACCTTGGAACGAGCCGTCGCCAGCCATCTCCGGGCCGGCCGGACGTGGCACGGCGGCCTCGGGTGGTTCGTGCTGCCGGGCAGGACGCCGCGGGCGTCAACGGACTTGCAATCCTCGTAACCAGATGCCGATGCGCCCATACAATACGGAGCGTACGTCAATCGCGTCGAATTGCGAGCAACGGGACGAAGGAGCGATCCGGGTTGCAACCCGGTCTCAACCCGAGAGGAGTGAGTGAACGGATGGCAGATGGACAACGGTTGCGATTCGGGATTGTCCTGGGGCAACGCGCCGCCTGGGAGGTGCTGGCGGGGCGAGCGCGGGAGACGGAGGCGCTCGGGTTCGACAGCTTCATGCTCGTCGATCATTTTTACGGGCTGTTCGATGTGATGGAGCCGACCCACGAGGCATACACCGTGCTGGCCGCGATCGCGACGGTGACAAATCGGGTCCGGCTCGGGATCATGGTCTCCGGCAATACCTATCGCAACCCGGCGTTGTTGCTCAAGCAGGCGATCACGGTCGATGACATCTCCGGCGGCCGCCTCGATTTTGGCGTCGGCTCCGGTTGGACCGAGCGCGAGCATGAGGCATATGGGTTCCCCTTTCCCTCGGCCGGGGACCGGGTCGGAATGTTCGCCGAGGCGCTCGAGATCTGGCAGCTCTTGCAATCGCGGGAACGGACGACGTTCGACGGTAGCTACTACCAATTGCTCGATGCGCCGTTCGAGCCGAAATCGGCGCAAGGCAGGCTGCCGGTGCTGATCGGGGCATCGTTGCCCCGAATGCTTCGCCTCACCGCCCGCTACGCGGATATCTGGAATGCCCGCGGCACACCGGAGGAAGCGGGCGCGGGCAACCAATCCCTGACCCGAATGTGCGGGGAGGTTGGCCGTGATCCTGCCGCGATCGTGCGGGGTGTCAGCCCGGCCTGGCGGCTGCTCGATTCGGTGGACGAGTTCGTGGCGGGGGTCGCGGCGTATCGGGCCGTGGGCTTCACCGATTTCCAGCTCCCCTGGCCGCGGGATGACCGGCAGTACGAGGTGATGCAAGAAGTCACCCGCGAGATCATGCCGGCCTTGCAGCGAGAATCGGAACGAGCTCCGGGGAGCGATTGACCCTGTCCTTCGGCTATGGCGTCCCCGCGCGCGCCTGCTGGAAGAGCGCGGCCAGTTCGCCCGGCATCGTGTACCCTTGCTGGCCCTCGTGCCAAGGTCGGCCGCGGTCGAGCGCCGCCGCCAGGTTGCCGAGCAGATACGTGGCCCGCGCCACCTCGCGATGCTCGGCGAAGCCGAGGTGTTGGCGGAGATCGGCCGCGGTGCGTTGCTGGTCCGGATTGTCGATCAAGAAATCGAGCAATCGTTTGGCGTTTTCGTCAGTGATCGACTGGTAGAACGCGCTCGCGGGCTCGCCGTCCGTCGCGGTAAATGGTTGCATCATGGCTCCTTTACCAGCCCATCGCGTATCCATCACGGCGGGGATCGGCGCCGCCGGAGAGGGCTCCACTGTCCGGGTCGATCCCGATTCCCTGGCCACCGCCCACCAGCGGCGACCACTCGTCGATCAGGCGGACGGTGTGCTCGCGCTCGGTCAGGTCGTCCCGGGTCGCCTTCGGCACCCGCGCTTCGATCTCGATCGTGGTCCCGGCATAGACCCGGAAGCGGGGCGCCTCGATTGCCGCCTGGATGCTATACCCATGGTCGATGACATTCGAGATCAGCTGCGGCGTAGTTTGCAGGATGCCGAACGAGCCGGGCGTGCCGATCGCCATCGCCAGCTCGCCTCCCCGGAAGACGAGGGCCGGCGCCATGCACATTTCGATCTTTTTCCCCGGCGCGATCACGTTCGGGCTCTTGGGGTCGAGGTCAAACCAGTAGGCGAAATTGTTGAGGACGATCCCCGTCTCCCCGCCCATGACCCCGGAGCCAAAGCCGTCGCCCAAGCTCTGGGTGACGGCCACCGCGTTCCCCTCGGCATCGACGGCGTCGAAATGGGTGGTCGATTCCGGCAGTGCCAGGGCCGGTTGACCGGGAAGGATGTTGTCCGGATGCTGCTGCCGCTCGTCGTACCGTTCGCCTTCGCTCCGGCCCGCGCGCGCCTGGTCGATGAGGTCGCGGCGGCCGGCGATGTACGCTGGATCGAGCAACGGCGCGGTGATGACGCCGGGCTTCGGGGCGTAGGCGATGCGATCGGAGATCGCGAGCTTGAACGCTTCCGCCATCAGGTGAATGGTGGCGGCGGAATTCTGGCCGAGTGCCGCCAGGTCAAACCCATCGAGCATGGCGAGGGCTTGGAGATATTGGATCCCGGAGCAGGGCGGGGCGGGACAGTAGATGTCGAACCCACGGTAGGCGACGCTCGCGGGCTCCTGCCATTCGGGCTTAAACTCGGCCAGGTCATCCAGGGTAAGCAGACCGCCTTGGGATCGCACCGCGCGCACGATCTCGGCGCCGATCGGTCCCCGGTAGACGGCATCGGCGCCGCCCTCGACGATCGCTTGAAACGTCGCCGCCAGCTTCAGCTGGCGAATCACCGTCCCGGCGTCGCGCGGCCGATCATTCGGAAACCAGACGCCGCGGACGCCGGCATCGAGGTGGCCGCCGGCGAGGGCGCCCCGCATGAACCACCGGCTCCTAGGGGTCAGGGGCACACCGGCCGCGGCATACTCGATTGCCGGGGCAAACACCGCGGACCGATCCAACCGGCCGTGGGTTTCGAGGGCCGTCAGCCAACCCGCGACCGCGCCGGGGGTCAGGGTCGATTTCGGGCCATGCCATTTGTCGTGCTCACTACCGAACGCGCTCGCGGCGGCGGCGTTCGGGGCACGGCCGAGGTAGTCGAGCACCACCGGTTTCGAGGAGCCGGCAGGCCGGATCGTCATGTAGCCAAGGCCGCCCATGCCGGACATGAACGGTTCGCAGACGTTCAACGCGGCGGCGGTGGCCACCGCGGCGTCGATGGCGTTGCCACCTTGCATGAGCATCCGTAAACCGGCCAGCGATGCCAGCGGATGGGCCGAGGCGACCATGCCCCGGGTGCCCATGACGACCGGACGATGCGCCAGCCCGCGATATCCTAGAGCCATGCTGTTTCTCATCCCCCGTGGTCCGCTCTATGGTAGGTCGAACCAGTCATCGAGCAACCAGCGGTCGCCTTCCTTGATGAAGATCCAGACGTCACCCCGACCCTGTTCGCCGGGTCCCACGACCGCCACCCGACCATCGCTGAGCACCAGCGCGTCGTCGAAGGGAACGAACGGAACGGCCTGGTCCGGCGGGATTGGGATCGGTGTGGCCGAGAGGAAGGTGAACAATGCCTCCTCGGTCACGCCGAAGGCAATGTCAACCATGAGCTGGCGGCGCACCATGTCGTCGCTAAGGACCGCGAACATCCGGGCTTGGTCACCGGCGATGAGACAGGCAAGGTACTGGCGCCAGGTGGCGTTGATCTCGGTGACGGTCCGCTCGTCGGCGGGAGACCCTGTCGGTGCGACAGCCGGGGTGGGACTGGCTTCCGGGGAGATAGGGACGGGTGTTGCCGCCACCTCGCGGAAAAGCGCGCGCAACTCGTCCTCGGCGCGCGGCTCGACCGTGCATTCCGCCGGAGTGGGAATGCCCGCTTGGGCATCGGCTCCCGGGGCGCCGGCCACGACAAGCGAGGACAACGCCACGACGACGGCCAGCAGGCCATGCCGGGGAAGTCTCTCGGGCGTTGCCAGGACCGATGGCCACTGCCGCGCGCCGAACGATTCCATCGTTGCCTCCCGTCATGTCACCAGTCGCGTCGCCGCCCGTCTTTGCGCCCTTGACCAACGCACTCTACCAGACGCGAGTGGTGGCAACCGTCCCCGTACGTCCTTGGCCACCGGCGACCGCGGCGTGTGGCATGCCACCATGCCCGCGTTCACTCGTGCCAGTCGTACCCGACTAGTTGAACAGGCTGGTCCGCCGGCCGCACACGAGTGTTGCCGGCAATCCGGGATCGCCCGGATCGGGGGTTATCGATGGAGCACCCAGTAGTCGGTGCGAATGCTGACCACCACCTCGGCCCGCGTGATGAGGGTGGCATTGCTCTGGTGCTCGGAATGGTTAAGCAGTGCGTCTGCAATCGCGGGCGGGTCAACGCTCTCCGCGCCCGGCACCGGCCTGCGTTTGAGGACGGTGGCCTGCTCGGGTGAGATCGCGGCGTGGATGGTACAGAAGAATTCAACCTCGCCCTGGTGCGAAACGGTGATCGTGGCCTCGGCCGGCCGGCCGGGGCGGGTGGTGACTTTGGCCCGGGCTTCCCGGCCGCTCGCGCGAAACGCGGCGCGCAGCTCGTCGAAGGCGGGCGTCACCACGCTGACGAGAAAGCGGCGGAACTCCTCTTCGCGGCGGACCGTCGCATCCTGGCGCTCATCGGTAGCCCGCGGGCGCCGCACCGGTGACGACTTGGGCCGGCTCGGATTCGATTGGTCTCCGGCTGCCATACGCTGCTCCGGTCTCGGCGATGACGACCCGATGCCGCCGCGGGACCGTACCCTACAATCACCCGCCCCGGCTTGTCATCCCGTGGCGACGGACGCTACCCC
>JACCYK010000088.1 GCA_013696525.1 Chloroflexia bacterium | reverse complement strand
GCCTATGCACCGGCTGGGACGAGCGCCATACCACCGGCGGTAAGTACGAGCTGGCCGATGCGCCTGCCGCCGGTGGCGGCGGTTTCGTTGTCGATGGGAAAGTGGATACCGGCCCAGAGCCGGGAATCCTTGGCTTCTCGCGCCATCGTCGCCAGGCCGGCGGCATCGGCGGGGAAGAGATGGCCGAGCACCGTCGCCGCGGCGGCGGAAATGGTCGAGTGGCCCGAGGTGTAGGACGGGAACGGCGGCGCGGGATCAGGACGTCGAGCGTGGGATCGGCCGTGATCGGGCGCGCCGTCCAGTAGGCATACTTCGCGTCCCAGCAACAGACGAAGGCGTCGTGCATGGCGATCGTGGTCAGGGCCAGCGCCCGCGCCGCGTGCAGCGAATCCAGCCGGTCACGAAGGATCAGCTCCCGCGCGGTCTCGACCCACAGCCCGGCCGGGGTCACCGTGCCCCCGCCGCCGGCCCAGTGGCGGACCGCCGCCGCTTGCTCCGGGGTCCGGCGGGCGACCGCCAGTTGGACCGCTGCCAGCTCCGCCCGCCAGGCGGTGGAGCCCCAGGCCGGGGGCGCTGGGGGCCGGAGGGCGACGATGGCCGAGACGACCCAGGGTCGCCAGGTGCCGGCCAGCGGTTCGAGCGGCCGGGCGCGAAACTTCGGCGGCGTCGGCTGCCAGGCGCCGGGACTGGTTGGCGGCGTTCCCGCCCACACCTGATCCGCGCCATCGGCCGCGGCCCACGCGGCTGCCAGCTCGCCGACGGCGCGTCCCAAGCTCAGGCCGGCCTCGATTTCCCCGCGGTAGCTCGCGCCAGACCAGAGCGCCGCCTCGGCCGCTTCCCATTCTAGGCTGGCGACGAGCTTGGCCGCGCGGGGGAAGGCAGCGCCAAGCGCCGCCGCGGCACCGGCGACCGCCGCCTGTTCAGATGGAACAGACGGCGCCCCCGCGCCGGCGGCAAGGCGGGCGTCCGCGACCGCGGTGATGGTATCGGCGATGGCGGCGTGGACGAGGGCCAGGGCCTGGGCGGCTTGCGGCGGCGACGGCCGTAGCTTTCGGATCAGGTCGAGCGTGGTGTCGGTCCAGGGAAGCACCGAGGGGCCGGCGCCCCAGCGGCTGACGGCGTCCTGATGGGAGCCGAACCCTTCGGCCTGCCAATATCGGAGTTCGTCAAGATCAGCCTGGCTGGGGGGCGATAGCGGCGCCGGCCGCAACTCGGAGGCCGTGCCGAGGAGCCAGGTGCGGGACGCGGCGGATGGCGTCCCCGCGTGGACGTGAGTGAAGCTGGCGCGGGTGGTGAACTGCCCGAGGAGGGCGGCGCCCAGCCCGGCCTGCAGGAGCGCGCGCCGGGAGCGAAGGGCGGGGCCGGCGGAGGCCGTCTCGTGAATGGACATCATGTTCCGTCCTCTCTGAATTCAATGTGCTGCTGGAGGAGGAGGGAAGGGAATTCCGGTCCTGCCGGCGTCGTCGGCACCGCCGATCTTGTCTGTCGCGCCTAATCCTATTTTAGCAATGTCTTGATCCCGAACGATGCCGGGAGCGGTACGCGGCGCCCACTGCCGGGCCGGGATCGCATTGGTGTGAAAGTTGCGTTTGCCGAGACGAAACGTGGTAGCAGGCAGCAAGGAGCAGACAGCGGTGACCGACCAAGCCAACAAGCAATCCAAACAACCCGATCAGCAGACCCCGAATCCGCGTCAACACTTCCAGGAGGATGCCGCGGGCGAGCTTCTCACGACGAACCAGGGGGTCCGCATCAGCCACACCGACGACTCGCTGAAGGCGGGCGAGCGGGGCCCGACCCTGATGGAAGATTTTCATTTCCGCGAGAAGATGACCCACTTCGACCACGAACGGATCCCGGAGCGGGTGGTCCATGCCCGCGGCTCGGGGGCGCACGGGTATTTCCAAGTCTACGAGTCGCTGGCCGACCTGACCCGGGCCGCCTTCCTCCAGGACCCGTCGGTCCGGACCCCGGTCTTCGTCCGCTTCTCGACCGTGGTCGGCTTCCGCGGCTCGGCGGATACAGTGCGTGATGTCCGCGGGTTTGCTACCAAGTTCTACACCGACGAAGGGAACTTCGACCTCGTCGGCAACAATATGCCCGTCTTCTTCATCCAGGACGCGATCAAGTTCCCGGACCTGGTCCACGCCATCAAGCCGGAGCCGCACTACGAGATGCCGCAAGCCTCGGCCGCGCACGACACCTTCTGGGATTTCGTCTCGCTGGTGCCGGAGACGCTGCACGTCATCATGTGGGTGCTGTCGGACCGGGCCCTGCCCCGCAGCTACCGGATGATGGAGGGC
>JACCYK010000048.1 GCA_013696525.1 Chloroflexia bacterium | reverse complement strand
CCCTCGGGCTACTCAACGAGCTTGGGTTCCAGACGGCGCCGAAGGCCGAGCTCGTCAACTCCATCGACGAGGTTTGGGTCCGCTGCGAGCAATGGTTGGACCGTCGCCATCAGCTGTCGTTTGAGATTGATGGCGTCGTCATCAAGGTCGACGACTTCCGGCACCAAGAAGAGCTAGGATATGTCGCGCGCGAGCCGCGCTGGGCCACCGCCTTCAAGTTCCCCGCCGTCCAGCAAACGACCAGGGTTCTCAACATCACCGTCAATGTTGGTCGCACTGGCACCCTCAATCCCCTCGCCTTCCTCGAACCTGTCAACATCGGCGGCGTCCTCGTCGGCCGGGCCACCCTCCACAACGAAGACGAGATCGCGCGCAAGGATATTCGCATCGGTGATTGGGTCGTGGTGCAACGTGCCGGCGATGTCATTCCCCAGATCGTCAGTGTCATTGCTGAACGCCGCGACGGCTCTGAAGTCCCGTTCACGATGCCGGAGCTCTGCCCGGCCTGCGGAGCTCCAACTCATCGTGAGCCGGACGCCGCGATGCGCTACTGCACCAACGCCTCTTGTCCGGCTCAACTCAAGGAACACGTCAGTCATTTCGTTGGCCGTGGCGCCATGGACATCGCCGGCCTCGGCCACAAGCTGACCGACCGCTTCGTTGACCTCGGCTTCATTCGGGACGTGGCGGATATCTACTCCCTCGATTGGGACGAGATCGCCAAGCTCGACCGCTTGGGCGAAAAAAGCGTTGACAATCTGCGAAAAGCGGTTGAGGCCAGCAAGCGACGGCCCCTCGCTCGGCTCCTAGTGGCGCTGGGCCTTCGCCACGTCGGCGAGCGCTCAGCCGCCCTGCTAGCTGAACGCTTCGGCTCCATCGCCGCGCTGGAGCGGGCGACGCTCGACGCGATCAACGATGTGCCGAGCATTGGCCCGATCTTGGCCCAAAGCATCTATGACTTCGTCCAAGAGCCACGAAACCGCGAGCTGCTGGCGAAGCTCGCCGCGGCCGGAGTCCGCACCGTAGACGAACGACACGAGTCCACCGCGCGTGGAGCCGGCGTCCTCAGTGGTCAAAGCGTCGTCGTCACCGGGCGCCTGACCTCAATGACCAGGCCACAAGCCGAGGAGCGTCTGCGCCGGGCGGGGGCGGCGGTTGCCGGCGCGGTCTCAAAGAAGACCTCCTTCGTCGTTGTTGGCGAAGATGCCGGCAGCAAAGCCGCTCGTGCCGCCGAGCTCGAGATCACGATCATCAGCGAAGCCGAGTTGCTCACCCTGCTCGAGCAAGCAGTGGAAACCGCGACGAGCCCAGCCGCCGAATGAGGGCCAACACGATACAATTGCCGCACTGAGTCGTCGCGAGCATGGCGAGCCTGGTGAGGGATGTGATGACGAGCGGCTACACAGTTCCATCCCGCGAGGATGATCCGGTCCATACCGTGCGTACCATCGCCAGGATCGCCCAAATGCTCATTGAGCTTCGGGATGAGTACGTGGCGCGACCGCGGCCCGACCTGCTCCGCCAGATTGACCAACGCCTCGAAGATCTCCTCGGCCAGCAAGACGAGCTGCGTCACCGCATGGCCAACCTTCGCTCGGAGGAGGGTGGGCGCTAAACTTTCCGGAACGTGTCGTGCCGCAAAAGAACCCGTGCTTTGACCGGCCAGTGGCCACGAGCCCAGTTGCACGGGAGAACGTGGCGCAAGTCCGAGGGCACTTGCCTATTCCTCATTGCTCGCGTTGCGGCCCACCGGCGGGCACGCCGCGTTGAATTGCTCCGCCGCCGCCTCGGGCAATAGGCGCGGCCGCTCGAGCCAGCGAATCTCGTCCGGGAGCGCGGCGTTGTACTCGACAATATGCTTGTCCACGGCAGCCGCCCGTTCCAGGTATTGGCGCTTGCTCACCTGCCGCTCACGCTCGACCGAGCTCTGGTCAACTACCGCGTCGCCGGCAACTGGGCTGCTTCCCGGGCCTCTGAGCCACTGGAGGATGCCGGCTTTTCGCCCCGTTGGCCGCACGGTCGATGTCCGCAATCTGGACCCACGGGCGTGGGCTCGCAACTGCTCAATCCAAGCCGTTGCCCGGGCGCGGAATGCCTCCAAACTCGTCACTTCTCGGCTCAGCGCCTTGTCCAACTCCATCCAAAGGGGAGCCAGATCAGCGTTCTTGAGGACGTGGAAACCAGCTTCGCGATCACCCGCGAACGGGTTTCGCTCGAGGTTCAGCGGCTCGCCGACCCTGCGCACGTTGTCAAAGACTCCCCGAACTCGGGCCGCTCGGATCGCTTCATCAACCCACGATTCCCAGGATTCCAGGGTGCGGTCGGTTGGTCGCGGACGCTGCTCAGATTCCATCATACACTCTCAACCATTCCCCAAGCGTAGTGCTAGGAACCAGGGATCCCATGCGCCAGGTCGCATGCCACGAACCTGGCTGGGATATGTCGTGTTGGTTGGGGCTCACCTTGCCCGCGGCACGGTCGTCCCAGGCTTGACCACCGCTTCGCCACGCGCGCAATACGGGCACGTTTCCGCGGTCCAGGTCAAGATGTCCATGCTTGCGAGCGCCTGCAGGGCGCCGTCAAACTCGAGTCCGCCGGACGACCGGTCAACCAACACCGCGACCGCCACCACCTCCACCAGATGTGGCTCCAGCGCGGCCAGCGTCTCCCGCACGGAGCTGCCGGTGGTCAAAATGTCGTCCACCACCAGCACTCGCTGTCCCGCCGCAAACGTCGTCCCGCGGCGAAACTCGCGGCCAGGTGCGCCTTCGCCAATTCGCTCGGCAAATGCGGCCATCACCCCGAGCTGCCGCCCAACTTCAAACGCGAGGATGACCCCGCCCGTGGTCGGACCGACGACGACATCGATGACGGCATCCCGGTACTGGTCGGCAATCAAACGACAGACGGATTCAGTCGCGCCAGGATTGCGCAACAGATCAAACTTCTCGATATAGCGGTCACTGTGCCGGCCAGACGAGAGCAAGAAATGCCCGTCCTTCAGCGCTCCCACCGCTCGCAACTGATCGAGCAGGTCCGACTTGGCCACCATTCAAAACCTTTCCCACCGGTCGCTCAACCTGCCGCCACCGCTGCGATCGGCACCTGCCGCCCAGGCTGGGCGACCCCGACAATGTCGTTCACGGACGCCACGCCGTTCGCCTCCATCCAAGCCGCCAGCCCATCGATGAGGCGGATTGGAATCGACGGATCAACAAAGATCCCGGTGCCGACCTGGACCGCGCTGGCGCCGGCAAACAGAAATTCCAACATGTCCTCGACCGACATGATGCCGCCCATCCCAATCACCGGGATCGTCACCACGGCGGCCACTTGATAGACCATTCGCAACGCCACCGGCTTGATCGCGGGCCCCGACAGGCCCCCGGTCGCGTTCGCCAACACCGGCTGTCGCCGCCGCACGTCGATACTCATCCCTACCAGTGTGTTGATCAGTGACACCGCGTCCGCCCCCGACGCCTCGACCGCTCGCGCCACGGCGACGATATCCAGTGCTCCCGGACTGAGCTTGACGACGACAGGCAAAGTCGTAACCGCTCGCACCGCCGCCGTCACCTCGGCCGACATCTCCGGGTCCCATCCGAAGCAGAATCCACCCCGAACCACATTCGGACAGGAGACATTTACCTCGATCGCGGCGATCCCCGGCTGCTCATCAAGCATCGATGCCATCATC
>JACCYK010000045.1 GCA_013696525.1 Chloroflexia bacterium | reverse complement strand
GGCATCGACCGCGCCCAGGAGCAGGGTGAGTTGCCGATCGATGAGGCCGTTCGTCAGCACGTCCAGCTCGCCGGGCGCCACCGTCGCCGCCACGCTGGCAAGCTCCAGCTCCCCCCGCCGGATCGCGCTCAGGTTCACTCGCATGTCAGCCACCTCTCTCTGACCGGCGGCCTACTTGGCGGCCAGCAGCTGAATCTCGATCAGCATCTCCGGCAGGGCCAGGGCATCGACCACCCGGAACACGCCGGCCGCCGGCTTCACCGCGACGTCCTGGAAGGTCTCGGCCCAGATCTCGGCAAACCCGGCAAAGTTCGCCGCGACGTCGAAGGCTTTGGTCACGGTCGCCTCAGCCCAGACCACGTCGTTCCAGGTGTACCCCGCTTGCGCCAGCATCCCGGCATGATGGGCAAAGCACCGCCGCGTTTGCTCGAGCGGATCACCCGGATGCCGAACTTGGAGATTCGCGTCGACATCGCCTTGCCCGGTCAGGAAGTACAACTCGGTGAATTCCCCAATCCGCAGGCCCCAGTTGAACATGTGACCGAAGCCTGGGGCGTCCGCGTGAGCCACGAGTTGCTTGAACATCGCCATCTCTCCTATCGGTTGGAACCCGTGCCTGCCCCGCCATGTCGCCGCTTGGTACACTGGAGGGCAGCGGATATGATAAGTTATCCTTACTATATAGTAAGCGTGGCTGACGGTTTTTGTCAAGGGGTAGCGTATGGACCAGGCGATGCCGGAGCCGGCGCTCGGAGATCTACTGCGGCTCCTCTCCCAGGCGCTCAACGCCCGCCTCGTTGCCGACGTGACCGGGGCAGGCTTCACCGAGGTCCGGTCCGCCCACTTCGCCGTCTTCAAGCATCTGGACTCCGATGGCGCCCGGCAGACCGACCTGGCCGCCCGCGCCCAGATGACGAAGCAGTCAATGGGTGCCCTGATTGACGATCTCGAGCGGTGGGGCTATGTCGAGCGCGTGGTTGACCCCGCCGATGCCCGGGCCCGGATCGTCCGGCAAACGGAGCGTGGCCGGGCCCTGGATCGGGTGGCGCGAGCCAGCATTCGCGCCTTCGAAGAAGATCGGGAGCGCCAGATCGGCGCCGAGCGGATGCGCCTGTTTCGCGCCCTGTTAACCGAGCTCGCCACCGGCGGGTCATAACTGTCCCGCGCCGCCCGCGTATTGACGAGCGCGGTCCGGAATGGTACAAGCAGAAATCGATTTCTCTTTCATCACTCGTTCGTGGAACTGGATCGCCGATGCTCCAGATCGTCAACGTGACAAAGCTGTTCCCCGGCGTCCGTGCCCTGCACGACGTCAGCTTCGACGTGATCGCTGGCGAGGTCCACGCCCTGATTGGTGAGAACGGGGCCGGCAAGTCGACCCTAATGAAGATCCTGAGCGGGGTCTACACCGATTACCAGGGAGAGGTCCGGCTCGACGGCCGGCCACTGGCTTTGTCCAGCCCGCGCGACGCCCAGCGGCATGGGATCGCCACCATCCACCAAGAGCTGAACCTGATCCCCGAGCTGACCGTGGCCGAGAACATCTTCCTCGGCCGCGAGCCGCGCACCGCCGCCGGTTTGCTCGACACCCGGCACCTGGAGCGGGAGACGCGGCAGCTCCTGGACCGGCTAAACCTGCCGATTCCCCCCAACCGGCCGGTCAAACGGCTCCGGGTGGGCGAGCAACAGTTGGTCGAGGTGGCCAAGGCGCTCTCGCTCGAGGCCCGGTTGCTGATCCTGGACGAGCCGACCTCGGCCCTCAGCCAGACCGAGATCGGGCGGCTCTTCACCGTCATCGCCGCGCTCAAGGCCGGCGGTGTGACCATGATCTACATCTCCCACAAGTTCGACGAGATTTTTCGTATCGCGGACCTGGTGACGGTGCTGCGGGACGGCGAATACATCACCACCTTGCCGATCGCGGAGACGACCGAGCGGCAGCTCATCCAGCTCATGGTCGGTCGAAGCCTGAGCGACCTCTTCCCGAAGGCGACCGCGACGCCCGGGGCCGATGTCCTCCGGGTCGACGGCTTGGGCCTGCTCGCCAGCGAGGAGGCCGGGGGCCGGTCACTGCATGACATCTCGTTCACCCTCCGCCGCGGCGAGATCATCGGCCTCGCCGGCCTGATGGGGGCCGGCCGGACCGAGCTGCTGGAGACCATTTTCGGCGTCTTTCCGCCCCGGCGGGTGCGGGGCACGATCACGGTCGCCGGCCGGACGATCCGGCTCACCTCGCCCCGGGCCGCGATCCGGGCCGGCCTCGCCTTCGTCACCGAGGACCGCAAGCAACAAGGACTGGTGCTAAAGCTCTCGGTGGCGCACAACATGACCCTCGCCGCGCTGGGCCGCTGGCTCCGCTTCGACGTGATCCGGCGGCGGGCGGAAGCCGATGCGGTCCGCGATTCGATTGCCCAACTCCGGATCAGGACCCCGTCCCCGGCGGTCGAGGTCGAAAAACTCTCCGGCGGCAACCAGCAGAAGGTGGTGCTGGCTCGCTGCCTGCTGACCCGGCCCCATGTCCTCCTCCTGGACGAGCCGACCCGCGGCATCGACGTCGGGGCCAAGGCCGAGATCTACGCCCTGATTAACCAATTGGCCGAGGAGGGCGCCGGCATCGTCATCGCCTCCTCCGAGCTGCCGGAGCTGCTCAGCATGTGCGACCGCATCCTGGTGCTGTGTGAAGGCCGGCTGACCGCGGTATTCTCGCGCCACGAGGCAACCCAGGAAGCGATCATGGCGGCGGCGACCGAACGCCCGCGGGCCGTCGCCGCCTAGCGATCAGGGGCGCCGCCCGGTTGCCACGAGCAACACGACGCGAGAACGGTTCGGCGACAACTACCAGGAGTGACGAGGCAGGGGATGGACCAAGCGACCGTCAGCCAAACGGGCATCAACCGGGCGGGGCTCGACCGCTTCTGGAACGTCGTCTTACGGTTCCAAAGCCTCTTCGGGCTGATCGTGATCGTGGTCCTGGCCGCGATCCTCTCTCCCAGCCGCGACGGCGCGAACGTCTTCCTCGAGCCCCGCAACCTGCTCAACATCGTCCGCTTTGCCTCGGAGAACGGCATCATCGCGATCGGGATGACGCTGGTCATCCTCACCGGCGGCATCGACCTCTCGGTCGGCGCCCTGCTCGCGCTCTGCGCCGTCGGCGCCGCCTGGTTCATGATGGACGCCGGCTTCGGCACGGTCCCCACCATCCTGCTGGTGCTAGCCCTTGGCGGCTTCGCCGGCCTGCTCAACGGGGTGGTCACCACCCGGTTCAACATCCAATCCTTCATCACCACCCTCGCCATGCTGGGGGTGGCGCGGGGGGTCGCCTCCCTCTGGTCCGGCGGCTACGCGATACCGCTCGCCTTCGGCGACGGCCCCGGCCTCGCCCCCCAAGCGTTCAAAGACCTCTTCGCCGGCCAGGTCAATCTCCTCGGCCTGGCGATCCCAACCCCGGTGTTTTATTTTCTCGGCACCGGCTTGATCGTCTCCTTTATCTTGCGGCGGACCGGGTTCGGCCGCCATGTCTACGCCGTCGGCGGCAACGAGACCGCGGCCCGGCTCTCCGGGGTCAACGTCAATCGGGTCAAGGTCATCGTCTTCGCCGCCTCCGGCCTGCTGGCCGGCCTAGCCGCCCTGCTCCACGCGGCGCTGGTCAACCAGGGGAGCCATATCGATGGCAACGGCTACGAGCTGAACGCGATCGCCGCCGTCGTCATCGGCGGCACCAGCCTGGCCGGCGGCGTCGGCACCGTCGTCGGCTCCATGATCGGCGCCCTCACCCTCAGCATCCTCGACAACATCCTCGGCCTGCGCAACGTGCAATCCGAGTATCAAGCCATTCTCAAGGGCGTCATCATCATCCTCGCCGTCATCATCCAGCGCCAGCGTCGCTAA
>JACCYK010000040.1 GCA_013696525.1 Chloroflexia bacterium | reverse complement strand
GCTGTCATCCGAGCCCTGGCCATCGCGCCAACCGCCACTCTGCCACCCGCGGGGCCGGCCCCGCGACCACCTGGCAATCATCTTGACAGACATCAACCTCTAGTATAGGTTTATCTTCACTGATCGTCCAGACCCGTGATCCTGGGCTCAGACCACGCGATCGGCCCGGCTGGAGTGGAACCCTGATGCGCGAGGAGCCCACCCCCACGGCCCGTTGCAAGCAGGACCATCCGCGGCCTGCCCTATTGCGGGGCGCCGGACCTGGCGCACACCCGCGGCACGTCGAGCTCATCAGCCATGGCGCGGCGCGGTGGCCGTGAGACCACGGCCCGCCCGGTCCCAGGCGACGCCGCCAGCGCGGACGGCGGCGAGCGATCGCGTCGATTGGGAGCACTGCGCGGCGATCGCCCGCGCCCACGGCCAGACGTTTTTCCTGGCCAGCCGGTTCTTGCCACCCGACCGGCGGCGGGCGATCCATGCCACCTATGCCTACTGCCGGATTGCCGATGATCTCGCCGACCGCGCCACTGACCGCGCCGCCGCCGGCCGGGCGCTCGACGCCTGGGAGCGGCAGTTGGACCATCCCACTGACCCCGTCGCCGTCGCTTTCGCGATCACTCGCGCCCGCTATGGCGTGCCCGAGGCGCCGGCCCGTGACCTGTTGGCCGGCGTCCGCATGGACCTCAGCCCGCGCCGGTTCGCCACCTGGGACGAGCTGAGCGGCTACTGCTATCGCGTCGCCGGCACCGTCGGCCTGTTGGTGGCGCCGATCCTTGGCTGCCGGGATGCGGCGGCGCTGCCTCACGCGGTCGAGCTTGGCCTGGCGATGCAACTGACGAACATCTTGCGCGACATCGGCGAGGATGCCCGCCAAGGGCGGCTCTACTTGCCGCTGGAGGATTTGGCCGCCTTCGACTGTGACCCGGAGGCGGTTCTGGCCGGTCGCCCGGATGGGCGCTTCGCGCCCTTGCTGGCCTTCGAGATCGCGCGCGCCCGGGCGCTGTACGCCGGGGCGCGGCGGGGAATGCCGGCGCTGGCGCCGGCCGGTCGGCTGGCGGCGATGGCCGGCAGCGACCTGTATGCCACGATTCTGACCACGATCGAAAAGAAAGAGTACGACGTTTTCTCCGGCCGCGCCTATGTCCCTGCCAGGCGCAAGCTTGGCGCGCTACCGGGCGTCGCCGCCGCCTTCGTCCGCCTCTCCTGGCCCCGGACAGTCGCCGACGGCCGGGCCTGAGGCGAACGCGGGTCAAGGTGACAATCAAACGTTAACACCCTGTTGATTGACATGGGTCGATTTCGCGCCGTATCGTCATGAGACGGCGCGGTCTTGACAGCGGGGGAGACGGGTGACGACCAACGATTCAGCTGGCCCGGCAGGCCGCGAGACCGCCAACGCGCGGGACACCACCCGCCTGGAAGCGTTCAGCGACGGCGTCTTCGCCATCGCCATTACGTTGCTGATCATCGAGATCCGGCCGCCCCACCTCGCCGACGGCGAGGGGTCGCCGGAGCTCCTGCAAGCGCTGCTCGCCTTGTGGCCGGCCTATCTTGGCTATCTGATCAGCTTCTTGACCATCGGCATCATGTGGATCAATCATCATCACATCTTCGGCTTCATCGCCCGCACCGACCCCTGGCTGGTAGCGCTGAACACCCTCTTCTTGCTTTGTGTCGCCTTCATCCCCTTTCCAACGGCGGTCTTAGCGGAATATCTCGGCCATCCCGGGCAGCAAGTCGCCGCCCTCGCTTATGGCGGCTGGTTCACCGTGACCGCCATCGCCTACAACCTGCTCTGGCGATACCCCACCTACCGCCGGCGGCTGATCGCGCCCGATGTCCCCCAAGCGTCGCTCGACGAAGTCCATCGCCGCTTCAATTTCGGCCCCGTGATCTACCTGGTCGCCACCCTGCTTGCCCTCTTCAACCCGGTCCTCAGCCTCGGCGTCCAACTGGTGCTCGCCATCGTCTACCTCATCCCGTACCGCGGCGGCGGTCGCGCGCCGGAGCCCGCGTGACCAGCGGTCGCTCGCCTTGACGTATACCTGGCGACGGCGTTCTGGCCCGTTCCGTCTTCCGGGGAGGGCGGCAACCCGAGGGGCCGCACCGATCCTCGCCTACGGCCAACCGGCGCCCGGTGCGGGCGCCGTAACGGTGAGGAGTTGTCCCGTTCGTGCCGTCGCATCGATGTCCGTCGAATCTCCCCACGCCGCTGCCAGCAGAAACAGCGTTCGCTTGTCCACGCCCCCGAGCATAGACGCGAAGCAACCGCGATCGAGGTCGATCGTTTGCAGCACCTCGCCACCTTCCCGAACGCGGAGGCACCGTTGGTTCGGGACGTCCCCATACCAGATCGCGTTCTCCGCATCAAGGCAGATGCCGTCGGGGACCCCGCCGTCGAGATCGGCCCACACGCGCCGGCGCGAGAGGCTGCCATCCGCCTCGATGGCGAAGGCCGTGAGCCGGTTGCCGTAAGATTCGGCGACGATCAGCGTCGTGTTGTCGGGCGTCACCGCCATGCCGTTGGGGAAGGAAAGGCCATCGGCCACCTGCCGCACGGAGCCATCGAGCGTGACGAGCGCGATGCTGCCGGGGGCGAATTCGCCCTCCGGAATGTCAAAGCCGATCGTATTGACATAGACATTGCCGCGACCGTCCACGACAATCTCGTTCCACGGCTGGACCGAGACGCTGGATAAATCGGCATGGGTCACCAGCGAACCGTCGGGCTCCCGCCGTAGGAGCCGCGCCTCGGCCCCCAACATGATCAGCAGGCGCCCATCGGGCAGCCAGTCGATGCTGAATGGAGCAGACGGCATGCGAATGATCACCTCACCGTGGCCCGCGCGATCGACGGCGATGACCTCCCGCGTGCCCCAGTCCGCGAACCAGAGGCGGTCGTCGTGCCAACGTGGCGACTCGCCGAACGCGATACCAGTCATCAGGACTTGCGATTCAGACATGTGCGTCCTCCTATCGAGGTACTCGTCTTCGTTGGCTCCCCCGCGGGCGCCTCTTGCCAGAGACGTCGAAGCTAAGGCGCCGTTCTCGACATCCGAGGCGCGGCACGTTTTGAGCCAGTGGAGGCACCGATGAAGTACTTGATTCTGATCTACAGCAATCCGGCGTCCCGGTCTATCTGGGAGGGTTTCTCCGACGCTCAGCGGGCCGAGAGGTGGAGCGCCTATGCCGCGCTCAACGCGGACCTTGCCGCACCGGAGGAGCTGATCGTGTCGGAAGCCCTGGCCGATCCGGCGTTGACCAAGCGCGTCTCGACCGGCGACGGAACGCCGATGACCACCGACGGGCCGTTCGCCGAGGTGAAGGAGCTGCTGGCCGGCTTCTTCCTGCTTGAATGTGAGAGCTTGGAACGCGCGATCGCGATCGCCGCGCGAGCACCCGAAGCCGAGTACGGCCCGCACCCGGCCCAATGGCGCCCTGGTTCCGCTGTCGGAGCAGGATCGCCGTCTGTGGGACGCGCCGGCAATTGCCGAGGGAGTCGCCTTAATTCGCGAATCGTTGGCCAGGGCGCCGATCGGGCCCTACCAGCTCCAGGCCGCGATCGCCGCCGTCCACGCCGAAGCGGCCGACGCCGGGGAGACCGATTGGCGGCAGATTCTGGGCCTGTACGAGCTGCTGCACAACATCGCGCCGAGGCCGATGGTGGCCTTGAATCGGATCGTCGCCGTGGCAATGGTGCACGGCCCGCGGGTCGGTCTTGAGGCGCTGGCCATGGCCGAGGCCGAGCCCGCGCTGGCCGGGCATTACCGGGTCGACGCCGTCCGTGCCCACTTCCTCGACATGGCCGGGACCAGGAGACGGCACGCGCTCATTACCGCCGAGCCGCCCGCCGCACGCTCAGCCTCCCCGAGCAACGCTACCTCGAGTCCCGCGTCGCCCAGCTCGCGTCGCCAGTCGAGCCAGCCACGCGGCTCACCAGCCCCGAGATAGGATAGGCGGTCCGCCACGATCGCTTAGGCCAACTCCTTCATCGCTTCGTCCACGCTGGCGCCGCCGTGGATGATGGCGGCCATCGCGGTCACCACCTTGGCCGGATGCTCGTGGGCCCAGATGTTGCGGCCGATCGCGATGCCGACCGCGCCCTCGTCGATCGCGGTCCGGACGTCGGTGAAGACCTCGCGGATGTTGCCCCGGTTGGGGCCGCCCAGCACGATCACCGGCCGGAAGAGGGGGGCCATAATCTGGCGGAAGCTCTCAGCATCGCCGGTGTACTGGATTTTCAACAGGTCGGCCCCCATCTCGGCCGCCATCCGCGCCGCCGGGCCGATCTTGTCCGGAGTGTGATCGGCCTTGCTCTCGAAGCTGACCGGGATCGGCTCCACCATCATCGGAAAGGCGTGGTCATGGGCGATGGCGCAGAGCCGGGCCGCCCGATGCACGCTGTCGAGGTAGGTCGATGAGCCTGGAAAGGCGATCACCTTGCCCATGTCGGCGCCGATGCTGAGCGCCTGCCGCACGCCGTAGGTCGGCTCCTCAACCAGGTCGTCCAGATTGACGACGAGGCCGACCCGGCTGATGATCTTGCCAAACCGCAACGCCTGGCCGACCGTGGTCAGGATGGCGTCGGCGCCGGCCCCGATCGCCTCGGTCAGCGTCTTTTCCGGGGTTGCCATCCCCGCGTAGTTGGCGCCGCCGATGCCGTGGTCGAAGGCCAGGATCAGCGACTTGCCGTCGCTGGCGAAGAGGTTCGCCATCCGCCGGTCGATGCCCGTGAAGTTCGCGCCCAACTCGTTAGCCCTCCGTTATCGTCGCGTCCTCGACGCTGCCGCTCATCACCGGGTCGTCTCCCCACTGGAGGTCCCGTTCCGCTTCAATCTTGGCCGGGTCGAGCGTCATCCCCATCCCCGGCCCCGCCGGCACCGTCACCATGCCGTTGACCGGCCGCACCGGATTTTGCCAGAAGTGCTGCAAGAGGCGGTTCCACTTAACGAGGTACTCCACCATCGGGACTTGGGGGATCGGCAGCGCCGCGCTGAGCTGGATGTTGGCCGGCACCGAGTGGCCATGGGCGATGACGGGAATCCCGTAGGTTGAGGCCAGGGAGCAGATTTTGACCATCTCGCTGATGCCACCGGCCCAGTAGGTGTCGGCCTGGACCACCTCACAGGCGCCGGCGTCCAGCAGCAGCTTGATGCCCCAGCGGGTGTACTCGTGCTCGCCGGTGGCGATCGGGACGCGGGAGCGGCGGCGGATCTCGGCGCAGGCCGCGATCATGTCCGGCGGCACCGGCTCCTCGATCCAGCGCGGCCGGTACTCCGCCACCAGCTCCGCCATCCGGACCGTGTAGGGCACGTCCCAGCTCATCCAGGCATCGAGCATGAAGTCGCGGTCCGGCCCCAGCGTCTCCCGCAGCGTCTTCGCCAGCTCGACATTCTTTCGGATGCCCTCCGGCCCGTCCTCGGGGCCGTGGCGAGGAAACCACTTGGTGGCGGTGTAGCCCTCGGCGACGAACGCCTCGGTCCGGGCCCGCACCCGCTCCGGCTCCAGGGAGAAGCCAAGGGCGCTGGCGTAGGCCGGCACCGAGGTCCGCACCGGGCCGCCGAGCAGACGGTGGACCGGCTGTTGCAACCAGTTGCCGCGCAAATCCCAGAGGGCGCAATCGACGGCGCTGATCGCCATCATGGTCGGCCCCTTGCGGCCATGCACGGCGTCGCGGTACATGATGTCCCATAGTTTCTCGGTGGCGGTGGGGTCCTGGCCGAGGAGGAGCGGCGCCAGTTGCTGATTGATGATGTAGGCCAGATGGTGCGGCACCGGGCCGCCGAGGCCGGTCACCCCCTCATCGGTCTCGATCTGGACGAAGACGGTCCGGATCTGGTAGCGGCCATCGGGGAGCTGGTGTGGCAGCCAGGAGCCGGGGCCGTCGGCCTTGAACTCCGGGTAGACGTCGATCGGGCGGATCAGCCGCTCCTCCCAGAACGGCCCCTCGAACTCGAACGATCCGGTCAGCTCCCGCAACCGGACCCGCGTGATCTTCATTCATCTTCTCCCCTGCGCCGAGTTTGGCCCGCGCCGCGTCCATCTGGAGCATTTTACACCGCGAGTACAGAGATTTTGCATCTTTTGTAATAAATTGCAATGATGGAATGTTCGGGCACCGGCGGGGCCAACGCTCGGGACAACTCCGTCGCGACCGATACGCGGCCGTTCGCGCCTTCCTCCCGCCTTCCGGGTTAACCCTGGTATCCAGGTTGGGTGATGGTGTCGAGGACATGAAGGAAATCCGCGATCGTCACGATAGCGATGCGACCCAGGCGAGGATCATCGCGGAGGACGAGCAGCTCCTTGTCGCCGGTCACCACGTAATCAGCATTGCCGCCAATCGCGGCGGCGAGGATAGGAACATCCTTCGGATCGCGTACGGGAATGGGCACCGCCGCGCTCGGTTGCACCCGATCGGCAGCGTTGAGACGGTGGAAGAAGGTACGGACGATTTCGTCTGCCAACGTATAGCGATCAACCAATGAGGACCGGCGAAAGACATCGTACAACTCGGCGTATTGCTCGTCCGTAATGATGAGTCTGAAGGCTTCGCGCTCCCATGCGTTCAGCAGGGCGAAGGGCTTGCCGCGTGGAAAGAACATGCCGCTGACGAAGACGTTGGTGTCAACGACCGTCCTCGGTTTCGCGTTGCCCGCGCTCATACCGCTCCTGCCGCACCTCCTCGACCACCCGCGTGATGAAGGCCATTTCCTCCTCGGGGTCTAAGTGCTGGTTGCGGGCTCGGAAGCGATCGATCTCGGCCCAATCACGTTTTGCCTGCTCCGCCTCCGAAAGCTCTTCGGGTTCGGGGTTGATGACGGCGCCGGGTGTGCGTTGCTGCTCCATGACGACTGCCTCCTTGCCGTGGCTCGCTGATCTTAGCACGGCGAGAGCATTGGTTAGGATCGTGACTATGGCACCGCTTGGGTGGTGGCCGCGGGCTGTTCGCTGGCGGTGTCCGGCGTGGTGTCGAGGATGCCGCCGCCGAAGTGCTCGAAGATGAGCCGGGAGACGCGGCCGATGAGCTGGTCGCCGGTGTTCTCGGACCAGAACCGGGTGTCGGGGCTGTGCTCGATGCTGATCCCGATCACGTAGCGGGCCAGGCCGGCTGCAGCCGGCCATTCGACCAGGCTCATGTCGGCCCGCATGTCGGTCCAACCCCCGGTTTTGGTGGCGATGCGAAGCCCGTTGTCGGGCTGGTCCAGCTCCTTGGCGTAGGGCGAATAGGGCAGGTAGCGTGGCACCAGGTTGGTGAAATGCTGCTTCCGCATGATTTCGAGGATGGCCTCGCAACTGGCGGGGGTCAGGATGGCGCCGGTCGCCAACGCCGCCATGATCCCGGCTAGCTCGCCGGCGGTGGTGACCGCCAAGTTGCGAGGGTCGTCCCCAATCGCCGGGAAATCGATCCGCTGGACGAGCCGGGTCCGGCCGAAGCCAAGCGCCGTCATCGCATCGTTGACCTTGTCGGGCCCGACCAGGTCGATCAGCATGTTGGTGGCGCTGTTGTCGCTGACGATGATCATCAGCGTGGCCAGGTTCTCGACGCTGAGCACGATTTCCGGGAGCAGATCACGCAGGATGCCGGAGCCGGGCACCCGGGAGGCCGCCGTGTAGGTAAGCATGTCGTCGAGCTTGACCGTGCCGGCCTCGACCTGGCGGAATAGCTCGATCAGGATCGGCACCTTGATCGTGCTGGCGGTCGCCGTCTCCGCCTCGGCGTTGACCCGGATCTCCTCCCCGGTGACGAGGTTCGTCGCGGCGGCCCCGGCCCGGCCGGGAAAGCCGGCGAATTCCTGGTGAATCTTGGCGATGACCTGTTCCGTTCCGGCTGACATCCGTTTCTCACGCTCCTCCCTGAATCCGGTGCGTCGTCCTGCTCCGGCCCGATCATCGCATCATCGATGACGTGCGCTGGCAAGCCAGACTGCTGGACCTGTGGCCGCGCTTGGCCCCGCCATGAGCGCGACTCGGTACAAACCCGGATCAGTGCCGGCGTGGCCGGCCGCGAGAAATCCGTGCTTTCCCGGATGAATTCGCCGCGATCGTCCCGTACAGTCGAGAGGAGGAGGTTCTGTAGGCGTCCTGAGATCTGCCTTTGCCGCGGCCACCGAGCTGCATCAACGCCGTTCGAGGCACTGGCAGTCTTCGCCATTCGGGGCGTCGGGATGAGCCAACCGCGACGATGCGCCAGCGCTTGTCGAGATACCGTGTTTAGACCGCGTTGGTGCGCCAAGATTGGAGGTCCGCTGATGGACGGTGAACGCTTCGATTCCCTGGCGAAGTCCCTGATGGCGATGCGCACGCGGCGGCTGACGCTGAAAGCCGCGGCCGGCGGCGCGCTGGCATTTGCGCTTGGCCGGGAAGAGGCGGCGGCGGCCTGCAAAGCCACCGGCAAGAAATGCGACAAGCCCCAGCAATGCTGTAGTAAGCGGTGCAAGAAGGGGAAGTGCAAGTGTACGCGGCTCCAAGTCGCGTGTAAGGATCATGACCAATGCTGTAACGCATCGTGTTTCCCCAACCACTGCTCCGCCGCCAAGAAATGTTGCCGGGTTAATGGCAAATCCTGTCAGAAGAATTGCGATTGCTGCGGTGAAGGAAGATGTCTGGGTGGGAAATGTTGCCTTCCGCAGGGCGCAACTTGCGCCTTCGGCGGCATCTGCTGCACCGGGCTCTTCTGTGATCCGAGCGCGGGCATCACGTGCCAGCCGGCTCCCTGATCATCCGCTTCAGGGCGGCTTCGGATTGTACCGCCAAGGCAACCGGCATGGTCGGCACAATCCGAAGCCGCGCCAGTACCGCGGTGGCGTCTCGGCCTGGCTGTCGTCAGGTCGGGGACTGGACATCAAGCCGCGAGCAGCGGACGCCCGGATTGGCCCGGGCGTCGCTGGTCATTAACGTGGAGGCCCGGCTATGGACGATGGATGGTTCAAGGCGCTCAGACGGATCCCGTTCCGGTGGCGGAACGGACGGCGGTCGCCGGCCTTGCCGCTCGGCGTGAGCTTGGGCTGGCTGGTCGCCTTGGCAATCGCGTTTCCGGTGGCCGTCTCGGTCGCGCAGGAGTCGGGAGACGACGATGACCCCCTGGCGGCGTCGACCCTGACGGTCAATGTCGAACTGATTTTGGACGCCTCGGGCTCGATGGCCGAGACCATTCCCGGCACCGAGAACCAGTCGCGGATGGACGCTGCCAAGCTAGCCTTGCTCGAGGTGATCGCCCAGATCCCGGAGCGCGACGGGCTCAACGTCGGGCTGCGCGTCTACGGCCACCAGGGGAGCAACAGCGAAGCCGACCGGCGAGCGAGCTGCCAAGCGACCGAGCTGCTGGTGCCGATCGCGAGCGTCGACAAGGCCGCCCTGGTCCGGCAGGTGGAGACGATGGCGCCGACCGGCTGGACGCCGTTGGCGCTGTCCCTGGAGGCGGCGGCCGCGGACTTCGCGCCCGGCGGCGAGAGCGTCACCAACGCGATCATCATGGTGACCGATGGCGAGGAGACCTGTGACGGCGATCCCTGCGCCTTGGCGGGCGCGCTCCATGCCGCCGAGATCGGCCTGACGACCCATGTGGTCGGGTTCGCCCTGACCCCGACCCAGCGGGAAGCCGTCCGCTGCATCGCCGAGGAGGGCGGCGGCGAGCTGTTCGCCGCCGATGACGCGGCCAGCCTGACCGAGGCGGTCTTTACCGCCTTCACCCAGATTGAAACCACGCCGACGCCGGAGCCGGTCGAGGTCGAGACCGACATGGAGGTCGGGGGCTACGTCGCCGGGAACGCATTTGGCTTCCTGGATGAGGGCACGCCGGGCGAGCTGTCGGTGGTCGCCTTCGGATCGTACGAGGATGGCGAGCTGGCGTTGGTAATCCGCAATAACAGGGGCGAAGCCGTGGAGAACGTGCAGGTTGAGATCGTTGGTCGCGCCGGCGGCGAGCTGGTGGTGACGGGAGGAGCACAGGGAATCCAGCCCTTCGTGGTCGAGGATGGGGCGGTGACCATCGGCTACGGCTACTTCAGCGGGGCGGAGTTCCCGGAGGACACGGAATTCGAGTTTGACGTCAGCGCCGACCCGGCGGGGACGGACGAGATCACCGGCAAGCGGGACCTGATCGTGGAAGAGGTCAACGGCGACGAGGATGCCATCATCGGCATCCTGCGCAATGACCACGACGACGATATTGAAGGATTCCTGATTACCGCGGGGGTGTGCTTCGATGAAGCCGGCCAACCGACGGAATACGTGCAGGACATCGCTGGTGGCGGCACGTTTGCAGCGGGTGATTCGGTGCCGTTCTCAATCTCGACCGCGCTCTCCGAGGCACCGTGCTCGCACTTCCTGGTGACCGGCTACGGCTCCGCTCCCTGACCGGGGAATGGGTCGTGCCGCCCAACTCGCGGCACGACCCATAATTCCGCGGGTGACTCGATCAAGCCGTGCCACAAACAAGCCCGGACCCTACTCCGGCAGAGACGGCCATGAACTGCACTCGTTGCTAACCAGCCCGCTCACCACCAGGGCCTTTTCATAGACCGGATGATCTGGCATGCTGGGGGATGAAGGAGGCTCCGCCATGCGTCGCCGGTGGCCGAGGAGTTCGCCCTGCTCCTGGACGCCCTCGGCACGATCCCCGACGTCCGGAACCGGAAAGGACGGCGCCACCCCTTGCCCGGCGTCCTTGGACTCGTCGTCCTGGGCGTGATGGCGAACTGCCGCTCCCTGAGCGCGATCAGCCGCTACGCCCAGATTCACCCGGACATCCTGCCGCCGCTCGGGTTGATCCGGACCCCCTCGGTGCCAACCCTGAGCCGGGTCCTGGCCGGGATCGACCCGGCAGTGGTCCGCGGTGCCTTGCTCGGCTTTACGCGGACCCTCCTGGCCCGGCGGGCGCAGGTGCCGGCGGTCGTTGCCCTCGATGGCAAGAGCTTGCGCGGCGTCCACGAGCACGAGGCCCCGGCCTACGTCCTGCACGTCTTTGCCCACGAAGCCAGCATCGTGCTGGATCAGGTGCTGGTCCCGTCGGTCCGGGACGAGGTGGCGGCGGCCGACCAGTGGATCAGCACGCTGGCCACCCAATTCCCCGGCCTCGCGGTGCTCACCGCTGATGCCTTGGATGCCGACCAGGACCTGTGCGCCACGATCGTGGCCCAGGACTATGCTTACCTGCCGCGGCTCAAAAAACCAGGCTACCCGCCTCGCCGACACCCAATTCCGCTTCGCCAGCGAGGACCGGCCGCCGGATGCCCGCCAGGTGAGCCAAGGGCATGGCCGCCTGGAGCGGCGGGAAATTCGGGTCTCCGCCGTCCTCAGCGGCTACAGCCCGCTGCCCGGTCTGGCCCAGGTGGCTGAGGTGCGGTCCCGGATTACCTGCCTAAAAACGGACGAGGTTCGGGAGCAGGTCCGCTACCTGTTTACCAACCTGAGCCCGGAGGCGGCGGATGCCGACCGGCTGCTGGCCCTCAGCC
>JACCYK010000035.1 GCA_013696525.1 Chloroflexia bacterium | reverse complement strand
GTCAACGGAAAGTCGAGCCGCGACTATTTTGGCGGTCGCGCCGTTCATCAGGCGAACATCACCGAACCGCTCCGGTTGACCGGTACGCAGGAACGCTTCGACATCACGGTCCGCGTCACCGGTGGCGGGGTAGCTGGACAAGCGGGCGCGGTTCGCCATGGTATTTCTCGCGCCCTGCTTCGCTTCGATGAAGAGCTTCGCGCGGTGCTGAAGCCGGCAAGGCTGCTGACCAGAGACGCGCGGGTCAAGGAGCGCAAGAAGGTCGGGCTCAAGCGGGCCCGAAAGGCGCCCCAGTACACCAAGCGCTAACGCGGACTATTTTCGCGGCCGAAAGCACCGCCCGGACGTCCAATGTTCTTGGGCGATGGGCGGTTCCGCGTCCAAACGTCGCGCAGAAGGTCGTGGGCGAGTCGAGAGCTTGAGGCCACGAGTTCTCGCGACCGGCATTTACCTTGGCGGCGGCGGTAGCTTGGCGTCGCCTGGCTAGCCCCTAAGGTTGGGCCACAGACCTTGGTCGAGGAACTGCGCCCGCTGCGCCTTCATGCTCGCCACTCGATTCTCGATCGCCTCGACCGCGCGGTCGACGTTCGCCAACTTGGCTCGACGCGACGCTACCTGGATTAGCGGCACCGTTGGTACCAGCGCGATTTCGGGCGGCATGCCCTGATCGATGGCCGCCGCTACCGCCCGTGAGATGACCCTGTCCTTGCCGATGGCAAACCTGTCGAGCGCGCAGGTGGGCACCCGAAGCAGCCGGAGGTGATTTCCGAGCCGAAAGACGGCCGCTTCCGCTTCCCAGGTGGGGTCCACCGTATCGGTGAGATCAAGCGCGATGCCAAGATCCCACTCCTCGGCAAGATGCCGGAGTGCCGTTAGCTCAGCCAAATGTGGGCGCCCGCCAACTAAGTGGCGACCGCGAATCGCAACGAGCAACCGGCAATCCCGACTGACATGCCGGCGCGTTTGGACGATCCACGGAATGAGAATGGCCGGGCTAGCGATTTGACCATCCGGACCGCCAAGGTCGATTGCCAGCGATCCCGTGTTTAGGAGATGACTCATAGCAATTTGATCGAATTGGTGTGCCGGGGCCGGCCGGCCCCGTTTCCATGGTTGGCCCAGCCAGACCGAGGCTACTCGAACGGCGGGGAGGGCTTGGCGCGAAACGAGCCACCGCGCCCATGACGAGCTGAGGTCGAGACTGATGGCGGTCACGCCGGCGGCCTCGGCGATGTGCGCGAGGTCACCCAATCGGATCAGTCCGGATGATCCGTTCGCTACCGATAGCTCGGATAGCCGTGAAGTCGGTTGAGCGTCCATGTCGGCTGCAACCTGTCGGAACACGCGAGGAAGGGCGCCGTGGAACCCTCGCCCGACGCCATGCGGACGCGATGGGCCACCGAGGCAGAGTCTAGCACTGGAGCGATCGTATCACCAAGCTGAGCCATCAGACATGGCTGGCTACCATTCGATGTGAAGCCCGGGCCGGGCGAGCTCGAGCCGTCCGGCGAACGTGCCGGCGGCGCGGTCGCGATACGTCTCGAAGCCAAGCTCTTCCCAGAGGTGCGTCAGGACAAGGGTCCCAACTTTGGCAGCGGTTGCAAGCTGCCCGGCTTCCGTCGCCGAGAGGTGCCCAGGCGCTTCACCGGCGGCGGATGGCGGTTCGCGATGGGTTGCCTCGGCAATCAGGACGCTGGAACCGGTAGCGAACGTGGCCAAATCGGTAGTCGGGCCCGTGTCCGCTGTATAGGTCAGATCGCCGGCCCCCGCTTCGCGCGCCGAGAGCCGGATCGCCCAACATGGGACGTAGTGGGCGGTCGGAAGAAAGGACAGCCGCATGTCCGCGAGGGGCAAGTCATCGCTGGGGTCATATTCGTCAATCGCGAACACCGAGCTAAAAAATCCCTCGACATCGTCACCACGCGCGAAGACCGCGGCGAGGTTAACGAGCGTGGAGCGGCCGCCAGGCGGCAAGAAGAGCGGGACTGGTCCCGGCGGCGCCACGGGGTTGTAGGCGAGCGCAAAGCGGAGCGCCAAGAGATCAGCCATGTGATCGACATGCATGTGCGAGATCACGATGGCCGTCAACGTCCGAAAGTTGATGTGCTTGCGCAACTCCTGCAGCGTCCCTGACCCGAGGTCGAGCACCACGTTCGCGCCAGTGGACTGGACCAGATAGCCAGAGCACCCCTGCCCGGTATTGGTGCCCGCCGCACTGCCACCGAGGACCGTCACCCTCATCGCTCGGTCTCCGTCGCGTCGAGCGTGTCAGCGAGCGCGTCTAAATGGCACACGTCGTTACGCAACTGAACCACGGTATGGTCCGAAGTAACGCGCAACTCGGTCAGGCTGCAATTCTTGATATCGTAGCGAGCGATGTCGTTTGGTGAAACTCCTTCCACCATGGCCAAGAACGCGCCAAACACACCGCCGTGAGCGACGACAACGACACGGTGCATGTGATAGTCGTCGAGGAGCGCGGTGAACGCCTGCCAGACACGGTCGTAGAATGAGCGGCGGGTCTCTCCGCCGGGCCAGCCCGCGTCAAAGTCCTCGAGATCCTGAAACCGCACGGCCAACTCAGGCTCCTCCTGGAGGAGGTCGGTGAATGGCCGGTTCTCGTAGAGGCCGAAATCAAGCTCGGTCAATGCGGGAACCACTTGCGGCTCGATATTTAGGCGGTCGCCGATGGCACGAGCGGTGACCAGTGCCCGCTGCAATGGGCTGGAGACGATGGCGTCAATCGCGGGCTCTTGGGCGACCCGGTTCGCGATCAATGCGGCCTGGCGAAGTCCCGTATCATCGAGCGGGTAGTCACTCGATCCTTGCAGGACTTGACGATGGTTGGCGCTGGTTCGCCCATGGCGGACCAGGAACAGGGCCGTTTCTCCGGCCGATGGATGCCGGAGGTGGGTATAATGGCGCGGCGTCCACGAATCCGCGGGATCAATGTTGGTCAACAACACGGTTCTCCTAGCGCGATGCAGCCCCAAGGTGATACCGAACGGCGCTCGGGTATCCCCTGGCGGCAAGGGTAGAAACTTCGGCGCCAATTGACAAGGGACGCCGCGCCCGGCGCGTGACGTCACTTTTGACGGTGCGGCCGTATCTGGCCTATACTCCATTGGTCGTAGTACGTTCTTGAGGACACGTGTGGTCTGCCTCCCACCGAGAATATCCGAGCTAGCCACTGCGCCTGACGGGTTCTGTCGAACCTCTGGGCGCATTCTTTTCGCGCGATCGCATGGTTGGGAGGGCGCCTGATGCAACGGGAGCGTGTGCTGCTCCGCGGGGGCCGGGTGGTCGATCCGGCGAACCAGGTTGACCGGATTACCGATGTGCTGATTGCCGACGGGAGGATCGCCGAAATTGGGCCTGCCCTCGACTCAACCGGGGCACGGCTCGTTCCGGCCGATGGTCATGTCGTTGCTCCCGGCTTGATCGACGTCCACGTTCATCTTCGTGAACCCGGGTACGAAACCAAGGAAACGATAGCCACCGGCACCGCGGCGGCGGCGGCGGGCGGCTTTACTTCGATCTTTTGCATGCCGAACACGCGGCCGGCGCTGGATTCGGTGGCCACGCTCGACGATCTTCGCCAGCGAATCGCGGTTTCGGCCCTGGTTCGGGTCTTTCCCATTGCCGCCATAACCGCGGGCCGGCTCGGTCAACGGGCGGTCGACTTTTCGGCCCTGGTCGAGGCCGGGGCGGTTGGATTCTCCGACGATGGCGATACAACGGCTGATTGCTCCATCATGCGCCAGGCGCTGGCGGCCACCCTGGACCATGGACGTCCGGTGATGGTCCACTGCGAAGACAAGGCGCTCGCTCCTGGTTCGATGCATGAAGGAGAGGTCTCCCGCCGGCTCGGCCTGCGCGGAATCCCGGCGGCGGCCGAAGAGATCGTTATTGCCCGCGACCTGATGCTCGCCCGGCTGACGGGCGGTTGGCTGCACATTTGCCATCTCTCGACTGGACGCGGCGCCGAGCTGGTCCGACGCGCCAAGGCGGACGGCGTGCGCGTCACCGCCGAGGTGATGCCTCATCACTTGCTGATGAGCGACCAGTGGGTTGATACCAGCCGCTCCCTGCTGAACGTCGACGAGCCGATCGGACCAACCGCTACGCCGCGTGACCCGCATACCAAGGTGAACCCGCCGCTGCGGACCGGTGAGGACACGCGGCAGCTGATCACCGCCGTAGTGGACGGCACTATTGATCTCGTCGCCACCGACCACGCGCCGCATGGGGCGGCGGAGAAAACGGGGAGCGTCTACGAAGACGCCGCCTTCGGTCTGAGCGGACTCGAACTTGCGCTGCCACTGATGCTGGCACTTGTCCGGGCTCGTCATCTTTCCCTCGGCGACGTTATTACCAGAATGAGTTGCGTGCCGGCCAAACTCTGGTCACTGGCAGCGGGAACGCTCTCTCCTGGCGCGCTGGCCGATGTGGTGGTGTTCGACCCGGATCAGCCATGGATCGTTGACGCCGCGAAGCTGAAGACTAAGAGCGCGAACACGCCGCTGATCGGGATGGAATTGCAGGGGCGGGTCAAACATACCTTCGTCGGGGGCGTGGACCGCTATGGAACGTGACGATCAACGCACCGGAGGGCTCGGGGCAGCCCACCAGCCGGCCGCCGGTACCGGCCGCCGGTATCGGCCGCCGGCGAACGCCGCCGTGGCCCTGGCCGACGGCCTGGTGATCCGAGGCCAATCTTGTGGGGCTGAGATAGACGGCGAGGGCGAGGTGGTCTTCACGACAACGATGGTTGGGTATCAGGAAGTGTCTACCGACCCTTCGTTTCGTGGCCAGCTTGTCTGCATGACGTATCCGTTGATCGGCAACTATGGCGTCGATCCCGAGCAGGACGAGTCCCGGCAACCATGGATCGCTGGATTGATCGTTCGTGAGCTGTGCGAGGAGCCAAGCCACTTCCGGATGCAAGGAACCTTGGGGGACTATCTCCGACGGTACAATATTCCGGCCATCAAAGGGATTGATACCCGGGCCCTGACCCGGCACATTCGGTCGGTCGGCGATACCCGCGCCGTAGTGGTGAGCAACGCTGGGCAGCGATCTGACGCCGAGCTGGTCTCCCGCGCTCGCGGCGCAATCCTGCCCGAGGAGCGCGACGTGGTCGGCGACGTTGGCGACGACCAGATCCGTGAGATAGCTGGAGCCGGTCCTCACGTCGTCATCGTGGACTGCGGGGTCAAACGCAATATTGTACGCTCGTTGACCCGTCGGGGCGCGAGGGTGACCGTCGTTCCCTGCCGGACCGCGTATGCCGACATTGTGGCCCTGAGCCCGGACGGGGTGGTGATCTCACCCGGTCCGGGTGATCCGGCGAACCTCGACGACGGATTGGACGTGGTGACGAACCTAATGCGCGATGAAACCCCGTTCTTCGGGATCTGCCTCGGTCATCAGCTATTGGCCCGGTCGATCGGGGCGACGACGACGAAACTGAAGTTCGGCCACCGGGGGGCCAACCATCCGGTTCAAGATATGGAGACCGGCGTCGTTTCGATCACATCACAAAATCATGGGTTCCAAGTCGTCGATGAAACCTTACCGAGCGCGGGCGAATGGCGGGTCGCCTTTCGGAACCTCAATGACGGTTCGGTTGAAGGACTCGTCCATCGGGAGCTTCCGTTCATGTCCGTCCAGTTCCACCCGGAGGCGGCGCCCGGACCGTGGGATAACGATCGTCTTTTCGATCGCTTCTTCGCGCACATTGCCAACTCGAAAAGTTCGCCGAAGCCGGTGCCTGGCGCCACCGGAGCTGAACCTTCGTGAGCACGAGCGAGGCGGCCCCGGCCGAGAGTGTGCTCGTGCTTGGTTCCGGGCCGATCGTGATCGGGCAAGCGGCGGAATTCGACTACGCTGGTACGCAGGCCTGCCGCGCCTTACGCGAAGAAGGAATCCGGACGATCCTGGTCAATTCCAACCCGGCGACGATCATGACGGACGAGGATGTTGCGGACGCGGTCTACATCGAGCCGCTGACGCCGGAGGTCGTGCGCCGCGTGATCCAGCGCGAGCGCCCGGACGGCCTGCTACCCACGCTGGGGGGGCAGACCGGATTGAACCTGGCGGTCCAAATCGCGGAGCTTGGCATACTCGACCAGTATGGGGTGCGCCTGCTCGGGACGCCGCTCTCGGCAATTCGGAGGGCCGAAGATCGCCAGCTCTTCAAGGAACTGCTCATCGAGATCGGCGAGCCGGTCGTGCCGAGCACGATTGTCACCACCGTGGAGGAGGGGCGCCGGTTCGCGGCGACGGTTGCCCTACCGCTGGTGATTCGGCCGGCGTACACGTTGGGAGGCACCGGCGGCGGTGTCGCGCGAACGGCGGAAGAGCTTGACCGGATCGTAACGGGCGGGCTCTCGGCCAGCCCCATCAATCAAGTGCTGCTCGAACAATCGCTCGTCGGGTGGAAGGAGATCGAGTACGAGGTGATGCGGGACAGCGCGGATACCTGCATTACCATCTGCAACATGGAGAACCTTGACCCGATGGGGGTTCACACCGGGGACAGCATCGTCGTCGCCCCGTCCCAAACGCTGTCCGACGATGACTATCAAATGTTGCGATCGTCCGCCCTGCGGATCATTCGCACCCTAGGGATCGAAGGCGGCTGCAACGTTCAGTACGCGTTGGACCCGTTATCGACCCAATATGCGGTGATCGAAGTCAACCCGCGGGTGAGCCGCTCGTCCGCCCTGGCATCAAAGGCGACCGGATACCCGATCGCGCGGATGGCGGCAAAGATCGCGGTCGGGCGCACACTAGCTGAACTGGCCAATCCGGTGACGCGCAAGACAACGGCCGCCTTCGAGCCGGCCCTCGACTATGTGGTGGTGAAGATCCCGCGTTGGCCGTTCGACAAGTTCTCGCGGGCAGATCGGACGATTGGGACGCAGATGAAAGCGACCGGGGAGGTCATGGCGATTGACCGGTCGTTCGAAGGCGCGTTGCAGAAGGCAGTGCGATCGCTTGAGACCGGGGCCAAGGACCTTGGCTGGGCACAATCGGATTGGAGCGCCGAGACGGCCCTGGAGTTGATCGAACGGCCGAACGACCTCCGGCTTTGGGCGCTCATGGCTGCCTTGCGAGCCGGGGTCGAGGTTGATCGCCTGCACGAGCTAAGCAAGATTGATCGTTGGTTCCTCTACCGCCTGCGCGGCATCGCGGACCTCGAATGCCGGCTCCAGTCCGAGCGGGTCAGCGACGAGCTGCTCTGGCAGGCCAAACGGTTCGCCTTCTCGGATGCGCAGATTGCGGGACTGAGCCGCACCACCGAATCCGCGGTACGTCACCGGCGGGACGAGCTTCGGATGCTGCCGGTGTACAAGATGGTCGATACGTGTGCCGGCGAGTTTGAAGCGGCGACGCCCTACTTCTACTCGACATACGACGAGGAAGACGAGGCGACGCCGCTGGTTGGCCCGCGGTCGGTCGTTGTCGGCTCCGGTCCGATCCGAATTGGCCAGGGGATCGAGTTCGACTATTCGGCGGTGCAGGCGGCGCAAGCGCTCCACGCCGCTGGCGTGGCCTCAATCATGATTAATTCCAATCCGGAAACGGTCTCAACCGATTTCGACGCTTCAGATCGACTCTACTTCGAGCCGCTTGACGCGGAGAGTGTGGCGGAGGTGATCCGGCACGAAGGAGGAGAGCCGGACATTGGGTCGAACGTCCCGGTCATCCTTCAGTTCGGCGGCCAGACGGCGATCAATCTCGCGGCACCGCTCTCCCGGCGCGGCGTGCCGATCCTTGGCAGCTCGCTGGAAGCGATCGACCTGGCAGAGGACCGGCACCGGTTTGAAGCGTTCCTACGCGGCCTCGGCATCCCGCAACCAGCCGGCGCGACGGTGGGTTCAATGGCAGACGCTGAGCGGGTCGCGAATCAGATCGGGTACCCGGTCTTGGTTCGGCCATCCTACGTCCTGGGAGGCCGGGCGATGGAAGTGGTCTATGGGCCGGACCAACTGGCACGATATATCCGCAACGTGGCGGCCCCGCGACCGGAGCATCCGGTCTTGATCGATGAGTATTTGTTGGGGCGCGAGGTTGAGGTCGATGCAATTTGCGACGGCGAGCAGGTGCTCATCCCAGGCGTAATGGAACATATCGAGCGCGCCGGCGTGCATTCCGGAGATTCGTTCGCGGTGTACCCGGCGCAGAATCTCTTTCCCACCGAAGTCGACACGCTCGTCGATTACACGACCAGGATCGCGCTGGCGCTCGACGCTCGCGGCCTGATTAACATCCAATTCGTCATTCATGGAGGGCGACTCCACGTCCTGGAGGTCAATCCACGGGCGTCGCGCACGGTGCCATTCTTGAGCAAAGCGACCGGCGTCCCGATGGTCCGGTTGGCGACCGGGATCATGCTTGGCTCCTCGCTGGCAGATCAAGGTTACCATGGCGGCCTGTGGCCGCGGCAACCGCTGGTCGCGGTCAAGGCACCGGTCTTTTCGATGGCCAAGCTGAGTGGGGTGGAGGTCCACCTCGGGCCAGAGATGAAGTCGACGGGCGAAGTGATGGGAATCGACGTTACCTTTGAGGCGGCTTTTATCAAGGCGCTGATCGCGGCGGGGCTGGCCCTGCCGGATCACGGTTCGATCCTGGTCACGCTGGCGGACGAGGACAAGGGTGACGCGCTCGATATGATCCGGCAATTGGCGACGATGGGACACAAGCTGTTCGCGACCGAAGGGACGGCGGCAATGATCGAGCGAAGCGGCATGCCGGTCCAGTTGGTGACGAAGAAGATTGGGCGCGGCTCGCCGGACATGCTCGATGTGATCCTGGACGGAACGGTCGACTTTGTCATCAATACCCCGGGCCCGGCGGACAAAGAGATCCTAGACGGGCTCGAGATCCGCCGGGCCGCGGTCGAACGCGGTATCCCGTGCCTGACCTCGATCGACACCGCGCGGGTCGTGGTTGGCGCGATGGCGCGGTCGAGCGCGGGCTATACTGTCCAACCGTTACCGCTGTATCGGCGTTGTGGTTTTGGCTATTAGAACGGCCGCCGCCTGGTCACGCGGTTCGGCGGTCGACAGGGAATGACATCAGGCATGGACGCCGGTCGCGGACCAAGCATCGATGTGAGTCACAATGGCGTCGTCGTCACCGGCAATCGATCGTTCCGGGGCGTTGTGACCGCCGTCGAGGCAGTTATGGGCGACTCCGTGCTCGTGACGCTGACCGCGCCGCGGCCGATGGTGCGACAACTTCGCTCCGGCCGGTTCTTCGAGATCCTATGCCGGCTGGATCGGTTCTATGATCCGCTCCTGCGTCGTCCATATTCCGTGTTCACCGCGGATCCCGAGGCGGGGACGCTGACGTTCCTGGTTCGGCCGTTCGGCCGGGGCAGCGTCTGGCTGGCGGCCAGGGCGGTCGGAGACGAGGTCGATGTGCTGGGCCCGCTCGGGAACACGTACGAGATCGTGCCGCGGGCCCGCAACCTGCTCATGGTGGCGGGCGGGGTGGGGGTCGCGCCGCTGGTGATGCTGACGGAAGAAGCGGTCGCCAATGGACTCCAGGTGACATTCCTGATGGGCGCCGAGGATGCCGCCGGCCTGCTGGCCCCGGCGCACCTGCCAGAGCTGGTCGAATACGCGGTGGCGACCGAGAACGGGACGCGCGGTCACGAGGGATTTATCACTGACCTCGTGCCGGAGTACGTCGCCTGGGCCGACCAAATCTTCGCTTGCGGGCCCGAGCCGATGTACCGCTCGCTACGGACGACGCTGAGCGCGGCCAGCTCTCACCCCGGGCACCCCATTCAGATCTCGATGGAGCAGAGTATGGCCTGCGGTGTCGGCGCCTGCCTGGGCTGCGTTGTGGAGACTAAGCGCGGCATGAGTGCATCGTGCGTCGAGGGACCAGTCTACGCACTCGAAGAAGTCATTTGGTGATGGGCGGCTTGATTTGCCGAAGCGATGGGGTCGCGAGCGGGCAGAGCGAGGACCACGAACACCATGACTGAACGACAACCCGACCTTTCCGTCGATCTGGCGCCGCACAATCCTCGTGAGCTCCGGCTCAGCAATCCCGTGATCGCGGCTTCGGGTTGTTTTGGCTATGGTCAAGAGTACGCTGGCGTGATGGACGTGCAGCGGCTCGGTGCGTTCGTCAGCAAAGGCATCACGGTCCGGCCGCGATCAGGGAACCCAATGCCTCGTATTGTTGAAACGCCGGCGGGAATGCTCAACGCGATCGGGTTGCAGAACCCAGGGATCTACGGTTTCATCCGGAAATACCCCAAAGTTTGGCGGCACTGGCGGGTGCCGGCGATCGTCAATATCTCCGCCGAGGCCGTGGACGATTACGCGATGATGGCATCGTTGCTTGACGAGCAGCCGGGGATCGCCGCGATCGAGGTCAATGTCTCCTGTCCGAACGTGACTCGGGGTGGATTCTGCTTCGGTTGGGATCCGGAGATGTCGGCCGAGGTGACGGCGGCGGTGCGAGCGGCAACTACGCTGCCCGTCGTCGTCAAGCTCAGTCCGGGGGCGCTGGACGTCGTCGCCGTGGCGCGGGCCGTCGAAGCGGCAGGGGCGGATGCGGTGTCGCTGATCAATACATTGGTCGGCATGAGTATCGATGTGCGGCGGCGGCAGCCCGTGCTGGCGAATGCGACCGGGGGCCTTTCGGGGCCCGCGATCAAGCCGGTGGCGTTGCGAATGGTCTATCAAGTGGCCGCTGCGGTGACGATCCCGGTGGTAGGGATGGGCGGCATCATGTCGGTCGAGGACATGTTGGAATTTCTATTTGCCGGCGCCAGCGCGGTCCAGGTCGGCACGGCGATCTTTGTCGATCCGTCGATCCCAATCCGGCTCATCGATGGGCTGGCGGCTTGGATGGAGGCGAACGGCGTGGCGTCCGTGAACGAC
>JACCYK010000001.1 GCA_013696525.1 Chloroflexia bacterium | reverse complement strand
GATGATTGATCGCGACCTTGATGTGGCGATCAGTCAGTTTGCGCCGGGCTCAGAGACGGTCAAGGATAAGCAAGTTCACTCTGCTGTCGGAGTTGTCGAAATGCGCCCCGGTGGTCGAGGAGTGATGTCTGCTCAGGGCTTCTCTCCGCCGCTCCCAGCACCGAATCCTCATCCCATCGGTCTTTGCGAACGATGTCAGACTGTCGTCTGGTTGGATGCAGCTGATATTGATCCCGAATCGGTACACGACTCGCTGGCGTATTGCCCAGTGTGCAGCTTTGAGGATCGCACTTTGCGCGTGATCGATGCTCGTGAGCCGAAAGGATTTTTTACCGACCTCGTTCCGCGTGACTTTGACGGCCAGTTTGATTGGCGGCCACGTTCGACGCGGCCAACGATGGCGGTTCGCAACGAACAGACTACTCCACCGACATCCACAAATAACATGCTTGTTCGTTCACTGTCCGACGAGGTCTTGTCTCTTAACGATGGTGGGGGGCGAGGAGGATTTGATTTCCAGGCGGCAAGTATCTTCGGCTCTGAGCGATCTGGTGCGTATGCGGTGAATTCTGGAGACGGCGATCAAGGCCGCGTTACGACGAGTGGCGACGTCTATCGCGTTGCCCTGCTCTCTCGCCGAAAGACAGACATCATGCTAACGCAGATGAATGATTGGCCGGCAGGGGTCTTCGCCGATCCGTTGACCGTGGAAGGAAGGGCCGCTTGGTACTCTTTCGCCTTCTGGCTGCGGCTTGCCGCCGGTTTCCAACTTGACATCGATCCGCTTGAGCTACAAAGCGGCTTTCGATCAGTATCGCAAGACAATCGTGTCGTTGGGCAGGCATTCTTATGTGACCAGTTGGAGAATGGTGCTGGCTACTGCCGAGAACTTGCGCACCCAAACCAGTTATCCATGCTGCTGCAACAAGGCGACGCTACTCGCCTAGCTTCGATTGCCGCAAAGTGGGCGAACCCGTTGTTGAGTGCAAATCCAACCCTTCATCACTCATTGGCATGTGACACGTCCTGCAATCGCTGCCTACGAGATTACCATAATCTAGCATATCATGGGCTGCTCGATTGGCGCCTTGGCCTCGAAATGGCCCGTTTGGCAGTTTCTCCTACGGCGGTGATCTCGCTTGACGAGTCCTGGGGCGATTGTCATAATCCATGGCTCTGCCTCGTTCGCGGACCGACCGCGCCGATACCAGTTACGCTCGAGCGCCTTGGCTTCATCGCGACGGAGAAGTTTGCAAGGTTACGAGGATATGTTCATAGAAACGCTAAACTCAAGAAGCTCTTGATCGAGCGGCATCCGTTGTGGCAAGACGATCACGAGGATTGGCAAGTGGCAACACGAGAAGCAACTGCTCACTATCCTCTTCATGACGTTGCTGCTGTCAATCCGTTCCGGGTCTTGCGCCGTCCGGCTGACAGTATTTCGGCGTCCTCATCCTGACTCGTGCCGCTCCGCGAAGCTCTTTGCCAGTCGCTTGGGCGCCGCGGCGAACCAGGCGTCGGTCAAGATGTCTTCCAGCTCGGCATCGCTGATGTGCGAGAGGCGGACCAGGACGGCGGGGTAGTCCGCGTAGTGGGGGGTGATGAAGTAGATTGCCGGCTTCGAGTGGAGGAGGCCGTCACGCAGCAGCAGGTCTTCCACCTTCACCACCAGGACGTCCGCTTCCCGCAGCCGGCAGATGAACTTCTTGCGCACCGTGAACGACGGCGTGCGGAAGGAGACGCCTTCCACCGCGTCGGGTAAGGCGGCCATGATCGCTTGCACCGTGGCAAAGGTCGCCACCGCCGGTTAGCCTCGTTCCGTCGCCCAGGGCTGGGCGGGAAGCTCGGCCGCGGTTTGAGCCAGCGTCACCCGGCCCGCCGCCACGCCGCTGATCGCGGCGTCCGGAACGTAGGTCTCGGCCGCCAGCGGGCTGCCGCTGCCCGGCCGGACCAGGAGCAGATAGCCGCCCATGCCCGGCAGGTGGTCGGGCTGAGGGTGCAGTACCTCAATCACGGTGCCCAGCTCGACGTCATCGGCGGACACGACGTCGCTCCCCTTCATGCCGTCGTAGTCAGCTTCATCCTGCGGTGTCCACATGGGCGGCACTCTCCCCGGTTTCGCGCTCGGTCCGTGGCGCGGGTTGGTGGGAACAACAAACGCCGGTACGGGAATACGCCCGTCCGGCGTCAACGTCGTCTCCTAGCGAAGCGGGGCCGGGCAAACATCTCGCTCCCGTCCGGTGGACCGAAGCCCGCCGGCGAACCCCAAGCTGGTCCTCGCCGTTTAGGCCGCGTTGCGGCGGCGGCGGCGCTCGGCCTTGCGGCGCTTGGCCCGGTTCTCTTCCTGGACGCTGATGAAGCGCAGGCCGCGCCGGTGCTCACGAATGATCCCGGATCGCTCAATGGTCTTGTTGAAGCGGCGAAGGAGTTGTTCAAACCCTTCCGAATCACGAATTTCTACCCGCATGCGTTTCTGCTACCCCCTTGTGGCTCTTCGTTTCTGTTTGAACCCTCACCCGACGTCGAACGCCGGGCGCCAACGTGCTGCGCGGAGTATACGATACCCGGGCAGCGGTGCGTAGTGGCGCCCGGATCGGCCCGTTCGACACGAAGCAGCGTCGTCACCGCGCTTCACCGCCCTCTGACAGGCTGTGCCCAACCGGCACCGAACACCGGTTCGACTGTGGATAACTCCCCGTTCCCGGTGGATAACCGTCCTGAATTGGGGACAACCGGCTGCCGTCCGGTGCCCGTACGGGGATAGCGACAACCCCGCCGATGCATGGCCACCGGCCTGTGCGTGGATTGGCACAGGCCGTCCAAACCGGCGGTCTACGCGAATTGGGGACTGGTGGATAAGTTATCCACACCTCCTCAGACCGGAATATTGGCCCTACACCGCCGGTTTTTCGGCTTATCCCCACGATCCCCACCCTCTACGATGAATACGGTTTCTCCTACTCATTTAATCTTCTTTCCTGTGTATACGTTAAGCCGGCCCCGTGGACAGCCAACGGTGACGCATTGGCGATCGCGCACGCCCGATCGACACCGAGGCACAGCGGGACCAGCCGTGGCATGATCGCCGGCAGCGCGAGCGGTGAGACGAAGCCGAAGGGAAGACCCCGATGCACCCGTGGTCATTTGCCTATCAGGGCCGGATGGACGAGCATGTTTTTACCAGCGAGGTGTTGCGCCACAATCCTCTCGGCGATCCGTTCCGGCGACCGCTCTGGGTGTCGGTGCCGCCGGGGTACGATGAGGAACCGGATCGTCGCTACC
>JACCYK010000128.1 GCA_013696525.1 Chloroflexia bacterium | reverse complement strand
CGGCCGCGGCCGGACTGCGGGATGAGGTGCTAGCGGCGCTCTTCGGCACGCTGGCGCGGCGACTGGCCGATGGAACGACGCGCCTCTACCCCTACGACCCGTCCGGCCCGATCTCGACCGCCTGGCTGGAGCGGTGCCGGCGGGAACTGGTCTTCCCGGAAGCGGATACCTGGTGGTCGGTTGCCTCGCGTCACTTCGTGCGCTTTACCAACGGCTGGCTGCTCTACGCCCCGGCGCTGAGCGACCGGGTCGGCTGGCGCTGGCTGGAGGACGGCGATCTCGCCGGTGAGGTTCTCTCCGCCGCGTAATCATCGGCGTTTTTGGCCCGGCGCGATCGCCGCCCTGGCGAGACGGGGGTGCCCCGTGGGCCACTAAAAGTCCGCACTGAGGACCGACAAGTCGCTTCAGGACTGAGCACGGGGCGCGCCCGCGCCTTCAAAGATTCGACAACGCGATGGAAGGAGCAACCATGACGGAGCAATTCAAGGCGGCCACGATCCGTGCTCTCTACGGCGCGATTTTGACCGCCGCGCTGACGCTGTTGACAACGTATCAGAGCGGTGACGACGCCAGCGACCGCTGGGAGCAGGCGCTGATCGCGGCCGGCACCGCCTTCCTCGGCTACCTCCTGGCCCGCGGCATGGCGGAAGGCCTCATAGACTCCAATCGTGGCCCGACCAGCGCCGACGTCGGCCAGCCGCCCGCGGTCGGGCCCGGCCGGTTCGGTGCCCGCTAACATCGTCACCTTGTTCCAACCCCATGGTACGATCTTGCCGGCACGGCCTCGCTGCCGGCGTTTCCGCGCAAAGGACTCCGGGCTATGACGATCCCCTCTCGATTCATGACCGCCGAGGAGTTTGAACGTACTCGCTTGCCGGACGGGCTATGGGAAGTGATCGACGGCAAGCTGCTCGAGGTGAGTCCGAGCGGTGGTGTGCACACGGCCATCACCGGTACCGTCATCTTCCGGTTGAGCGACCATGTCACATCGGCGCGGCTCGGGACGATCCTGCTGCCAACGAGCGGCATCGTGCTGGCCGAGGAACCGCTGACGATGCGTTCGCCCGATACCGGCGTGATTCGCGCCGACCGGCTCCCTCTGGACCAGATTCCCCATGGCCTGTTTCGTGTGATCCCTGATCTGGCGGTCGAGGTGATCTCCCACGGGGAGCCCGCGAGCGAGGTCTTAGACCGGGTGATGACGTGGGTCGAGGCCGGGGTCAAGTTACTTTGGGTTATCGCCGCCGAGAAGGCCGTCTTCGTCTTTGCCGCTGGACAGCAACCACACATGATGACCTTCGAGCACACCCTCGATGGCGGCGATGTGCTGCCTGGCTTCCAGCTTCCGGTGCGCGACATCTTCGCGGTCTGAGGCTGGTTGGAATTAATCGGCCGGCGCCAGCATGATCGTTGGCTCGATCACGAATCGCAACCGGGCGTGCGCTTCGCGGAGGGCCGCTTCCGCCGCCGCCGGGCTTTCGCCTTGGGCGAAGATGAAGCCGAGATAGCTGGCGCCTTCCGGTAGCGGCGTGATGAGCTGGTTGAGCGGCGCCGTGATGTCCAGGCCGGTGACGCCCGGTACGGCCAGCGCGTCCGCCCGGCCATGGACCGACCGGAGCATGCCGCCGCTGGGGATTGGGATCATCATCACCCCCGCCCCGGTCCCGGTCCCGGTTCGGGCGAGCGGCGGCAACGGCAGCCCGGCCGCGTGACGCAAGATCACCTCTTCCAACCGAACCCCAAGCCCAAACTCCAGTACGCTCGAACAGAGGCCGCCGATCGAGCGGCCGGCCAGCTCGATCACCCAGACGCCGTGCTCGTTGATCCGCAGCTCGGCATGAACCGGGCCGTGGCGCAGGCCGAGCGCCCGCGCCGCCGCTGTCGCCGTCGCCGTGATGGCGGCTTGGGTGGTCCGCGACAACCGGGATGGGGTGACGTAGATCGTCTCTTCGAAGAAGGGGCCGTCGAGCGGGTCCGGCTTGTCGAAGATCGCCAGGGTCCGCAAGCTACCCTCCGTCAAGAGCCCCTCCAGCGCGATTTCGACCCCAGGGATAAACGCTTCGATCAAGAGGTGGTCCGCGGCCGGGTCGGCCCCTGCCGCCAGGAGGAGGCGCCGGGTGCGGCGCCAGGCGGCGACGAACGACGCCGGGTCATCCACCCGGATCACGCCGCGGCTGCCCGAGAGCCGGAGCGGCTTGATCACGCTGGGATAGGTGATGGCTGGCGCCAGGGCGCTGGGGTCGGCACCGAGGGGTTGCCGCTGGTAGGCGGGAACCGGCACCCCGGCGGCGGCCAGACGCTCGCGCATCACGAACTTGTCGCGGGCTGCCAGCGCCGCCGCCGGGTCGTTGTGGGGGAGCCCGAGCAGGGCGTTCGCCGCCGCCGCGACCAGCGTCGCGCTGTCGTCCAGCCCCAGGATCGTGGGGATGGCATGGGCGCCGGCATAGGCGGCGACCCGCGCCGCCGCGTCGTCGGGATCGGAAAAATCGACCGCCAGCGGGCGCGGCCGGCGCTGCTCGAGCGCGGCCGGCGTATCGACGACGGGGATCACCTCGAGCCCAAGGCGAGCCGCGGCAGCGCCGAACGCGGCGGCCCGGTAGGTGGCGGGGCCGTACAGCAACAGCACCCGCCGCCCGGCCGGAGGAGGGTCGCCGCCCCCTGGTTGGTCTGTAGATGGGGTCATCGCGGTGCCGCGATCGTCGGGCCGCGCGGTCACGCTCGGGTTAGTCGTTCGGGTCCAGGGCGTCGGCCACCGTCTGGACCACCGACTCGCGCCGGCCCAAGCTGCAGACGATCGTGGTGTAG
>JACCYK010000670.1 GCA_013696525.1 Chloroflexia bacterium | reverse complement strand
CGACGACCGCGAGCCGCCGGAAAAGGGTTTGCTCGTCTGGAGTGAGTAAGTCGTGGCTCCAGGCGATGGTGTCCGCCATCGTCCGCTGCCGCGCCGGCAGGTCCCGCCCGCCCCCGGTCAGCAGCGGCAGCCGCCGCTCCAGCCGGGCCAGCAATGCCGGGGCGGGCAACACCTTGATCCGGGCGGCGGCAAGCTCGATCGCCAGCGGCAGCCCGTCCAGGCGGCGGCAGATGGCAACGACATCCGGCGCGTGCTCCGGCGTCAGCGCGAAGTCTTCCCGGACCTCCCGCGCCCGCACCATGAACAGTCGCACCGCTTCGGAGTGGGCTCCCTCCTCGAATGGGCTCGCGGCGCTCGGCCCGGTCAGCCCGAGTGGCGGCACCGGATGCTCGCGCTCGCCGGAGAGGCGGAGGCGGACCCGGCTCGTGGCCAGCACCTTCAGTCCCGGGCAGCTTCGGAGCAGATCAGCAAGGCGTGGCGCGACCTCCACGACTTGCTCGAGATTGTCCATGACCAACAGGAGGCGCCGGGCGCCGAGGAAGGCCGCCAGCCGGTCCGCCAGCGGTTCGTCGCCCGCGTCGCCCGGTCCCAGCGCGCGGGCCACGGTTGGCAGCACCAGATCGGGATCCGAGATGGGCGCTAGACCAACGAAGGCAACCCCATTCGGGAAGCTGCCGGCGACCTGTCCGGCGACGGCGAGGGCAAGCCGCGTCTTGCCCACCCCACCGGGGCCGGTCAATGTCAGGAGCCGCACGTCCTCCCGCCGCAGGAGATCGGCCACCACGGCGATCTCTCGCTCCCGGCCAATCAGCGGCGTCAGCGACAGGGGAAGGCTCGGCCGACGGTCGGCATCCGACGCGGTACGCATGACGGGGCTCGATCCAACGGCAATGACCAAGACGGAATTCGTCCCGACATCTTGCCGAACGGCGCTCGTCTCGTCAACCGGCTCCATGCGGCCAGGAGCGCAAGCGCCACCGAGCGACCCCACAACCGTGGATCGCCTGATGCCGTCTCAAATTCAGATGCGACGGCTAGTGGCTACTCGGGGATGCAGGCCACCACGTCGACCTCGACCAGGACGCCGTCACCGAGGAAGCCCTCGATGCAGGTGCGGACCGGCGGCGCCCCGGTGAAGTATTCCTTGTAGATCTCGTTGAAGGGCGTCCGATATTCGAGCTTCGAGACGAAGCCGGTCACTTTGAGCGCGTTGTCGAGCGAGGTGCCCGCCGCCTCCAGCGCGACTTTCAGGTTTTCCATCGTCTGCCGTCCCTGCGCCTCAATCGTATCGCCGGCCATCTTCCCGGTGGCGGGGTCGGTGCCGACCATGCCGGCGGTAAAGACGATGTTGCCGAATTTCGCCACCGGCGACAGGATCGGGTTCGGCGTCGTCCCGGCCGGCTGAATGATCTCCCGTTTGGCCATCTGGTCCTCCTGTCTGCGTCATCCATTGCGGCCAGGCTCGCCTCGCGCCACGCCGCGGCGGACGATTCGGCCCATATGGTAGCCGCCCCGGCGGGAAACACAAGGGCCGCGTCCCTTGGCAGGCTGGCGCGCCGTACGAGCTGCATCTGAAACCACGATTCGCGCCGCGTCGTTAACACCACCAAGCGCCCGCTCGCGTTGCCGGCGTTCCGGCCGATTCGCTTGACGCGCCGCCTCGTCCCTGGCAGCATACGTGGTGTCGGTATGCATCCCGCCTCGTATGCTGATGCCCGGAGGCGCCGCGCCCGCCGCGCAATCCACCCGGTGCCTCGTTGACGTGCTCCCGCGCTCCCGCATCATGCACCTGTCGTTCGCGCCGGGTGGGGATTGATCGAAACGTATGCGATACCATGACTATTCCTACGCCGGGCACCGGCCGCCGCCCCGCTGGCCCTGGGTCATCGGTATCCTCGTCCTGCTCGGTGTCCCGCTCGCCGGATTCGGGTTGATTCAGGCCGGGGTCATCGACGGGAGCCCGATTCGCGAACTGGTCGCGGAGTACATTCCGCTGCCGGAATCGTCCGATCCCCAACCAGGCGTCGTCCAGCAAACCGCGACCGCGGTGCCGGCCGCGGTCGTCACCGAGACGCCGTCAGCCACGCCGACCCCGACGCCGGCGCCAACCCTCGCCCCAACCTCGCCGCCGGAAGCGGTCGCCGCACAATTTGTGCGGACCTGGACGGCGGGGGACTACGCCGCCCTGTATGACTTCCTCAGTCTTGAAGCCCAAACGATGATGTCGCGGGAGGATTTCGTCGCCCGCTACCAGAGCATCGCCGACCGGGCCGGGCTGCGCCGCGCCACCACCACCATCGCCGGTGACGCCAACGCGGCGCACGCGGTGCCAATCACGACGGAATTCGACTCCACGATTGCCGGCACGTTCACCGAGTCCAACCTGCTGCCGCTGGTACAGGAAGGGGATACCTGGAAAGTCAACTGGACGCCATCCCTGATCTTTACCGGCCTTGGCTCCGATGGCTGCGTCGACGTTGAGCCCGAGCAGATCCGGCGCGGCCGGATCCTCGATCGTGACGGGGCGCTGCTGGCCTATGACGGCACGGTCTACCGGGTCGGGATCGTCCCCGGTCAGATCGAGCCATCGTCCGAAGGCCGCGTCCTGCGCGAACTGGCCGAGCTGACCAACTTCACGGAAGACGAGATCCAGGAGCGGTACGCCGGGGCCGATCCCGACTGGTTCATCCCGCTCAAGGATTTCCCGGAGGATCGCGGCGACGATCTGCTGCAGATGATCTCGCGGTTGCCCGGCGCTTCAGTCCAGCCGGCCGTGGCCCGCGTCTACCCATTGGGGCCGCGGGCGGCGCATCTGACGGGGTACGTCTCGACCGTGACGGCGGAGCAATTGGACGCCAATCCCGAGCTGGTCGCCGGCCAGGTCGTGGGCCAGGCCGGGATCGAGGCCGGCGCCAACGAGCTGCTCACCGGCGAGGCCGGAGGCCGGGTGGTCATCGTCCAGTGCGATACCCGGGCCGAACGCTCAACCGTCGCCGAGCGCGAGGGCATTCCGCCGCGCGATGTGATCCTGACCATCGACAGCGACCTGCAGCTCGCGGCCGACGCGGCCCTCAGCGCGCGGGGCGAGGTCAAGGGCTCGGCCGTGGTGCTCGACCCCCGGGATGGCGCCGTCCTGGCCATGGTCAGCCACCCGACCTATGACCCGAACGGCTTCGTCCTTGGCTTCGCCGACGACGATTGGGACGAGATCACCGACGACACGGAGCGACCCTTGCTCAATCGCGCCGCGCAGGCCGCCTACCCCACCGGTTCGATCTTCAAGCCGATCGCCTTTGTCGGGGCCATGGAGCATCTCGACTACACGCCGGAGACGGTGCTGGATTGTCCCTCGGTCTTTTCGCTCGACGGCGCCAACCAGGTTTGGGAAGATTGGACCGTGGCCAGCGGCATGGGCCCCCAGGGGCCGCTGACGCTGCATCAAGCGCTGGTCAACTCGTGCAACACCATTTTCTACCAGCTCGGCCGTGATCTCGATCAGACCGACAATACCCTGCTGCCGGAGATGGCGAGCGCCTTCGGCCTCGGCGCCCCAACTGCCATCCCGTACTTCCCCGAGGTTGGCGGCACCCTGCCCGATCCGGCCTGGAAGCTGGAGACGTTCGGCGATTATTGGGCAACCGGCGACGCGGTGAACCTGGCGATCGGCCAGGGCTTCCTGGAAGCGACGCCGTTACAGATGGCCAACGCCTATGCCGCCCTCGCCAACGGCGGCGACCTCCTGCAACCTTATCTCGTGGCCGCCACCGCCG
>JACCYK010000666.1 GCA_013696525.1 Chloroflexia bacterium | reverse complement strand
CGACGACCGGCCGATCTTCGATGGGCTGATTTGGTTGGCCCGCACCGGCGCCCAGTGGTCCCAATTGCCCCGCGAGTTCGGTCCCAAGTCGACCGCCCACGAGCGGTTCAGCGAGTGGATCGCGACGGGGGCGTTGGAGCGCGCCTGGGCGGAACTGCTCCGGGAGGACGACGCGGCGCTGGGGCTGGACTGGGCCTGGCAAGCGGCCGACGGCTGCCTCATCAAGGCGCCGTTCGGCAAAAAGGGGGCGCTGGCGAGGCGGAAGCCACCGGGGCGAATCCCACGGACCGCGCCAAACCCGGCACCAAGCGGCACCTGCTGACCGAGGGCACCAGCGTCCCGATCGCGGTGGTGGTGACGGGGGCCAATCGCACCGACATGAAAAAGCTGGCCGAGTTGTTGGACGCGATCGTCATCGAACCGGCGGCAGCGGCGGCGCCGCACTTGGTGCTCGACCGGGGGTACGACTACCCGAGCTGCCACGACGAAGCGGCGGCGCGCGGCTACCTGGCGCATATTCCGCCCACGGCCAGCGCGGCGACCCCGCTGCCGCCGCCGGGACACCCAGACCGCCATCCGCCGCGCCGGCGGGTCGTGGAGGTGGCCCATAGTTGGTTCAATCGCTTCCGCCGCCTGCTCACCCGCTGGGACAAGCAGGCCAGCCACTATCTCGACTTCGTCCACCTCGCCGCCGCCCTCATCATCTACCGCAAGGTCCGTCATGCTCAACTACTTTCCGGATAGCATCTTAGGGCCAAACCTAAAGAAGACTTCGAGCGCCATTGTCGTTCGCCCTTTGTGCCCGACGCGGAGCGCCGTATGATGCCGCACTGCCTACTCGGGTGGCCACGACCATCGGCCTAAGTCCAGGGTTGCGGTAGCCAGTTTAGCCGAGCACGAAGAAACGGCGAATGTTCGCATTCTGAACAGTCCGGTCTCGGATCGTCAGTCCAAGTTGGGCCTGGGCTCGAGCAGGTGGCCACCCTGAAGAATCTGGAAGTTCCTGTCCTGGACCGTCAGCCCACTGAGGGTCTGGAGCGACTGTCGCTCGAGCTGTTCATACGTGATCGAGCCGCGGCGGAACGGCGCGAGCAGTCGATACAGGAGCGTCGGGTTGCCGATTTGTTCGAGATGGCGCGAGATCGCGAACCGCAGAATGTGGATCATGGGCTGTTCGGCGTATTTAGGTTGGTAGGCCGCCGTGCCGCCCCGTCGTCGGTAGTGCGGACGCGGTTCCAGACTCGCTCCCGACGACACTTCGTCGATGTGCGAAAACTCGAAGCCGCCGAGCGTGTTGACTGGGGTGATCGCGACTGCGACGTTGCTCGCTAACTTCGGGCTGCGAAGGCGGGTGAGCAGTGGGCCATAGGCATTCTTCACGATATCCGATACGACAAAGTTGCCGTACTTCGACGAAATGCCGATTCTCAGATGCATCTCGGTCTTCACGGGCACAAGGAGCAGCAGCCGGGGGCGACGGCTTAGGTTCTGGTAGGAGTCCATGAGGATCTGGTTGACCTCGAGGTTTCGGTTGACGTAGTCGCACCATCGCCCGATGAGGCGGTCTGGGCGCTGCTCCAGCATCGTCACCATCGGAGGCGTGTCAATCGCAAGGAGGATGACGTCGCTGTCGCGCAGGAGCGCGCGAGTTTCCTGGTGCTCAGTCGGTTCGGTGCCTTCTTGGACGAGATAGCCGCCGGGGTAATCAACGAACTCGAGCCGAATGATCGGCTTCTTGTCGGCCGGCGAAAGTGTGAAAAAGAACGACTGCCTTCCCCGCGAGCTCGTGGACGGCTGCGGCACGAACTCAATGGCGTGCCGCTGCATTTCGAGCATCTTCTCTTGCAGTACCTGGGTCTCGGTGATGTCGACGTACAGCGGCAGCGTTTGGTTGAGCTTGCCGAGCTCCCGCCAAACACCCGTGAGTAGGCTAGTCTTGCCCGTCCCGCGCGGCCCCACCATTGCGATTTTCAGCTCGAGCGCCATCCCGTACCCCCTTGAGCGAACACCTGCCGGGGCCGTCAACCCCGGGGAGTCCCCTAAAGCTCGATACCGTCTAGGGTCTTTTCCATACGCCCTACGAGGTCGTGCCACTCGGCGAAGCTGTCGCCCACCACGGCCACGAGACCGAGGCGGATGAGGAGCGCCGCGGCCGCAGTAATTAGCGATGGCTATTTTTATATTTAGCTGATGCATGGTATTCTACTGCTCAAACCGTACCGATGACGATCGAGGAGGTATCCCCATGAACGAGCCGAACGACGAATCTGCCGCCGCTGACGTTGTCCCTACCCAGCCGCTCTCTCGGCGCGGCGTGGTCAGGGCCGGCTTGAGGGGGGGAGCTGGACTCGCCGGCGCCGCCGCGCTGGCCGTCGCTGGCGCCCAGCTGCGCACCACACAGGCGCAGGACGTCGGAGCACCCGCGACACCCCATCAAGCCGACCACCCCATCGTCATGCCAGGCGTGGTCGGCGAGGTGGACCATGCGGCGAACGGGTTCAACCCGACCGACATCCTGACCGACTTCGACGCGGGCGAGGTCAGTCAGTTGCCCAATGGCCAGACACTGCACACGTATCAGATCACGGCTCTCAACAAGGAGATCGAGCTCGTGCCGGGTACGGTCTACCCGGCCTGGACCTACAACGGCCGCATTCCCGGCCCCACCATCCGCGTGCGCGAGGGCGACCGCGTCCGCGTCGAGTTCACCAACGGCGGCGATCACCCGCACAGCATTCACTTCCACGGCGTTCATTCCGCCAGCATGGACGGTGTCTTCGACGCGGAGTCGGGGCAGATCCAGCCGGGTGAGGAGTTCACCTACGAGTTCGACGCCGAGCCGGCCGGGCTCCACCTGTACCACTGCCACACCCCACCCCTCGCCGAGCACATCGCGAAGGGGCTGTACGGCACGTTCATCGTCGATCCAAAGGACGGCTGGCCAGCGGTCGATCACGAATTTGTCATGGTCACGAGCGGCTTCGACATCGACTTCGATGGCGAGAACGACTTCTACGTCGCCAACGCCATCCCGTTCCACTACGATCTCCACATGAACCCGATCAAGCTCAAGGTCGGCGAGACAGTCCGCCTCTTCCTCGTGAACACCCTGGAGTTCGATCCGATCAACTCGTTCCACCTGCACGCCAACTTCTTCAACTACTACCCGACCGGCACCAGCCGGACCCCGGGCGACTTCACCGACACCATCGCCCAAATGCAGGGCCAGCGCGGCCTGCTCGAGTTCCTTCCGTTCAAGTTCCCCGGTCGCTACATGTTCCACGCTCACAAGACCGAGTTCGCGGAGCTCGGCTGGACCGGCGTGTTCGTGGTGGAGGAATAGTCATGGCGACAACGACGCGGGACCCGGCGGACGAAACCCCGGCCAAGCCGACCAGCGGGCGCACACTGGGCCTCTTCCTGATCCCGCTCCTACTGCTGACAGGGGTAATCGCGCTGTTCTGGTTCACCAATGGAGCCGGCTTGCAGGTCGAACCCGCGGCGCCGATCGAGTCGGTGGAGTTCCAGCGCACCACCCTCACGCCGGGTAAGATCGAGTTGCACCTCCGCAACACCAGTCCGGAGGCGATCACGCTGTCGACGGTCAACATCAACGATGCGATCTGGCCATTCACGGTCTCCCCCGACCGGACGATTCCCCGGCTTGGCGAGGCGACGGTCACGCTTGACTACCCGTGGGTCGAGGCCGAGGCGTACGCGATTTCGCTCTTCTCGACGAATGCCGTCGCGTTCGACACGGAGATCGAGGTGGCCGCAGTAACCGCCACCGCGTCGCCGCAGACGCTCCTCAGCTTCACGTTGGTCGGCATCTACGTCGGCATCATCCCGGTCCTCCTCGGCATGCTATGGCTACCCGCGATTCGCAACCTCGGCGGGCGGGCGCTGCTGTTCCTGATGGCGTTGACCGTCGGCTTACTCCTCTACCTTGGCGTCGACGCGACTAGCGAAGCGATCGAGCAGGCGGAAAGTGTAGGGGGACCATTCCAAGGCATCGGCATCGTGGCCATTGGCATCGTCGGCACGGTGCTGCTGCTTGAGGCGATTAGCCGCCGCCAGCAGAGTGTCGCACGAACAGAATCAGGGCGGCGCATGACCCTCGCAACGCTCATTGCAATCGGGATCGGGCTGCATAACCTGGGCGAGGGGCTGGCGATCGGCGCCGCCTACGCGGTCGGCGCGACCGCGCTCGGCGCCTTCCTGGTGATCGGTTTCATCATCCAGAACATCACCGAGGGGTTGGGGATCATCGTCCCGATCGCCAAGGATAAGCCATCTCTTGGCGCTCTGGCGCGTCTGGGCCTCATCGGCGGCGCGCCGGCGATCGCCGGCGCTTGGATCGGAGGGCTCGTCGCCTCCCAGCCGCTGGCGGTGCTCTTCCTGGCGATCGGGGCTGGCGCGGTCTTCCAGGTGGCCTACCAGATCGGGCGCGAGCTGGTCTGGCGCCAGGATGCCAAGCGGCCGATGCCGCTGACGGCATTCGCCGGCGTCATGGCCGGGATGCTGGTGCTCTACGTGAC
>JACCYK010000125.1 GCA_013696525.1 Chloroflexia bacterium | reverse complement strand
GGAGTACGGGGTCGAGCTGATCGGCCCCTGGCCGGAGCGGTCACGGTTCGGCGCCCGGCCCGCGCGATACGGTTCGCGCCCTGGCCGTCACGAGACCGCCAGGGGATCACTGGTTGAATGGAGGCGACTTCACATGAACAGCGGCCGCGTACCCAACGTTCTCGGCCCCGGCGCCGGGGAGGCGCTCTGGAGCTTCGGCACGCTGACGGCGGTCAAGGCCACCGCCAGCGACACCGGCGGCCGGTTCGCGATTATCGAAGACCTGGCGCCGAAGGGCGCCGGCACGCCGCTCCACCTTCACCGGGAAGACGACGAGAGTTTTTACGTCCTCGAAGGTGAGGTCGCATTTGCCCTCGGCGCCGATCCCCTGATCCGGGCCACCGCCGGCTCCTTCATCCACATCCCGGGCGGCGTGGTCCACGCCTTCCGGGTTGAGTCCGCGACCGCCCGCTACTTAATCATCACCACCCCGCGGCACGAACGCTTCTACCGCGCCATCAGCGAGCCGGCGCTCCATCCCGGCCCGCCGCCGGAATCTCCCTTGGACATGGAGAAGGTCGAAGCCGCCTGTCAGGAGTACGGGGTCGAGCTGATCGGCCCCTGGCCGGAGGACTGCGGCTAGCGGGTCAACCAGTGACCGGCTCATTCCAGGGCACCCGGTAGGCATAAATCCAGTCGTTGCTCCGCTTGCCGAAGCGGAGAAAGAGGCCAAGCAGGCGGTCGCGGAACCAGGCTTGGACCGGATTCGTGACAGCCTTTTGCGAACCGGTGCGTCTGGCCCGCGCCACCAGCTTTTCGACCCGATCCTTGCGGATCCTTTCAAACGCGACGAACGCTTGGGTGGGAGTTGAAATGTCGCGCAGGCAGCGGGCCAGCTCGGCGGCGTCTTCCAGCGCGGTCGAGGCGCCCTGCCCGACATGGGGCGAGGTGGCGTGGGCGGCGTCACCGATCAGGCAGACCCGCCCCTGGTGCCAGGTAGGTAGCGACGGGATGTCGTAAATCGGCCACTTGCCGATCTCGCCCGTCGTCGTCGCCACGATCCGTAGGATCGGATCAGCCTCACCGGCAAGCAATCCGCTCAGGCGATGCTTCCAGTCCGCGCTGGAAATGGCGTCCAGCTCGCCGCGGGCCGGCTCCTTGGCCCAGGCCACGTTGCAGAACCAATAGACCTCACCATCGGGCCGAGCCAGATAGCCGACAAAGGCGTTGTCGCCGAACACCATTCGCATAGCCGGTGTCGGCGGTACTGGCGGCGCCGGTGTGACAAAGGCGCCACAATCGACGATGCCGGTGTAGACCGGCTTCGGCGCCCGCGGCAGGATCAGGTGCCGCGTGCGCGAATGGATCCCGTCGCAGCCGATCAGCACGTCACCCGCCGCCGTCGTGCCGTCGGCGAAGGTGGCGACGACCCGATCCGGCCGTTGCTCGATCCCGGTTAGCCGTTTACCGAAGTGGAACGGCACCCCCGCCACTGCCGCCGCGGCGTGGAGCGCCCGGTGCAGGTTTGCCCGCTTGAGGACCACGCTCCGCGCCCCGAAGCGAGCTTCGTCATCCCGGCTATCGATCGCGCCCAGTTCCTTGCCACTGGTATTGAAGAAGGTGAGGCCGCTGGCCGGAAACCCGTCAGCCTCCCGCTCAATGTCGATGCCCAGCAGCTTGAGGACATTGACCCCGTTCGGGGCGAGATTGAGAAACGCCCCCTCGTCCATTTCGACCCTATCGCGCGCTTCGTACACCGCAACCTCCCACCCGGCTCGTTGGAGGAACATCGCGGTGACCGGTCCGGAGATGCCGGCGCCGATGATGAGGGTTCGTGGTCGTGTCGTTACCATGGTCATCTTGTCCACTCTCATTGGGCGCATGCCGTGCGGTTGATTGCCGACTCCCTGGCACCCGCCTGCTATGATATATCTGACCGTCTCACCATCTTATTGAATGAGATATTTAGATGATAAGGAGAATGCGCCGTCGTGTCAAGGCAGGAGCTCCAGCGGCCTCATCTGATCGAGGCGTTGTTGGCAGTACTGACGATGGTGACCGGGCAGTCGGTCCTGTTCAGTCAAGCCATTGCGGATCAGGTGGGGCTTAACCCAACCGATCTCGAAGCGCTCGAGGTCCTCCTCCGCCAGGGACCGCTGACTGCCGGCAAGCTGGCCGAGATCACCGGCCTCACTACTGGCGCCATCACCGGCGTCGTCGATCGCTTGGAACGCAAGGGCTACGCC
>JACCYK010000655.1 GCA_013696525.1 Chloroflexia bacterium | reverse complement strand
GAGCATCGCTTCCGCATTTACTGGGACGCCCCGGTCTTTCTGGACTACGTCAATGGCGATCTTGAAAAGCTGCCTGTCCTTGATGCCTTGCGCGATCGCGCATCGCCGCGCGGTGACATCGAGATCGTCACCTCGGTGCTGTCCATCACTGAAGTCGCCTTCGGACATCTAGACCAGACTGGGCGGCAGTTTGACCCTCGCATCCAGGCGACGATCGACGCATTGTGGACCGATCCCATTCTCGCGCCGGTCGAGTGCTACGCGGGAATTGCGTTTGAAGCGCGGGACTTGGTGCGGTCGGCGCGACGCGCGGGAACGGATCTGAAACCCGCCGATGCGATTCAATTAGCGACGGCGCGCCGGGTCAGCGTGACCGAGTTTCATACGTATGACAAGGCGTTGTTTCAATATTCGCGCCTGGTAGGCTCCCCAATCATTGAACCAAGAACCAACGTGTCGTCAATCCCCGGTGGCTAGCATGGCCTTGTCTCCGCTGTGAACCCGTCCGCGGACGCCATTTCTCCGCGGTCACCCCCGACCTGCCGAAGACCCGCTCCGGCAAGATCATGCGCCGCTTGCCGCGCGACATCGCCACCGGCCGCGAGCTGGGCGACACCACCACCGCGGCAGCAGACGGATGTGTGCTCTACACGCCCTTGATCTCCCTACTCGTCCCGCGTCGATCGGAGGAGCCCGGGGCCACGAATGGGCGGTGGAATCAGCACATGCTCCTTGACCAACCAGAAGGTGCCGCTCGTCTTCGCGTAGCGCCCCACGTCTTCCCAGGCCGCCGCCAACTCGGGTGAGGCGCTGGACCGGGCCACCGCCTCTTCGTCGTCGAACCATTGCTCGACGAACGCCTCCGTTTCCAGCTCACCCTGGATCTTGCGGATGACCTCGGAGACCACGTAGCCGCGCAGGCCGGGCGCCTTGGCCGAGATCGGAGCATGAACCTCCAACCAATAGCGCATGAACTCCTCCGGCGTGAAATCGTCCCGCTTGTATGCCGTCCCAATCATCTTGATCATGAGTACTCCTCGTTGTCACCCGCGCCCGCGACGTCCCGGGACCCCTTGCTGGCGCGACTCCCGCGCCGCATCCCACGACTTCCGGCCATGCTCACCTCATCTCGTGCTCCCGCCATCCCCTGAGACTGCCCGTGGGCGGGTGACGTCAGACGTCAGCAACGTTGTAGACCCGCGCGGTCAGGCCACCGTCCACGACGAGGTTGTGCCCGGTCACGTACGCGGCCTCAGCCGACGCGAGGAACAAGAACGCGTTGGCGATGTCGTCGGCACTGGCGAGCCGTCCCATCGGCACCACCGGGAACCGGTGCCGAAACTCCTCCATCTTTTCCTCCCCGACGAGTTGCACCGACCACGCCGTATCCGCCGGCCCCGGACTGACGGCGTTGACCCGGATGTTGTACGGCGCCAGCTCGACCGCCATCACCTTGACCAACGTCAGGATGCCCGCTTTCGTCGTGCAGTAGGAGGTCGAGCCCCGGCCCGCGCCAGTGGCGTTGATCGAGGCCGTGTAGAGGATCGAGCCACCACCGGCGACAGCCATCGCCCGTGCCACCCGTTGCCCGAGGTAGAACGAGGCGTTCAGGTTGACCGCGATGTCCTCCAGCCAGACGTCCCGGCTGAACTCGAGGAAGGGCTGTTGGGGGTGGAACGGCGCCGCGTTGCTGACGAGGACATCAACGCCGCCGGCTGCCGCCAGCATCGCGTCAACGATCGCGTCGCGGACCGCCGGCTCACCGACGTCGCCAGGCATCGTGATCACGGTCGCCCCGAGCCGCTCGATCTCGGCGCGCGTCACTTCGACTGGCTCGGGACGCCTGTCGGCGAGGACGAGCACCGCCGCCCCCTCTGCCGCGAACCGGCGGGCCGTCGCCCGGCCGATGCCGCTCCCGGCGCCGGTCACGATCACCCGCGCCCCCTCGGACCGGCTACGCCCCATGCCTGCTCTCCCTGTTCCCGTCGTTCGGGCTCGACCGGCCGCCGCTGTCCGCCATCGTCATCACCCGAGCATGCTCCCGGTTGTCAGCGGCGGCGGAATCAGCACGTGCTCTTTGAGGATCCAGAAGGTACCGGCCGGCTTGGCATACCGCTCGAGGTCCGCCCAGGCTGCCGACGCCTCCGCGGACTGCCGGGCCTGGGCATAGGCGTCCTCGTCGTCGAACCATTGCTCGACGAACGCCTCCGTTTCCAGCTCACCCTGGATCTTGCGGATGACCTCGGAGACCACGTAGCCGCGCAGGCCGGGTCGCCGGGCGGAGAGCGGTCCGTGGACCTCCAGCCAGTAGCGCATGAATGCTTCCGGCGTGAAGTCGTCCCGCTTGTAGGCGGTGCCTATGATCCTGATCATGTCCGTCCGCTCTTTCAGGTGGGCTCGATGCCGGCCATCATCGGTCGATTTGGCTCACCCCGCCGATTGGCGGGGCGCGGCCCGACCGGCGACTGGCAAGGAAGCGCTGCTCGGCCAGGAAGCCAACAACGTGCTCCGATAGGTGGGGAGCGACGGCTCCGCGGAGCATGGCGGTCCCTTGCTCCGCCGTCGGCAGGTTAACCAGCACCACCCAGCCGATCGCGGCCCGGCCCAGCCGCTCCGCCCCCGCTCGCGCCGTGGGATCGCCGCCGCCGACAATGATGAGTTTGGCCTCACCCGTCCCCCGCAACCCGGTCAGCGGCTGCTCCACGGGGAGTGACGGCGAGAGCAAGACCAGGGCGGCGGCCCGGGTCGCGGCCGCGCTCTCGAGGGC
>JACCYK010000640.1 GCA_013696525.1 Chloroflexia bacterium | reverse complement strand
GGCGTGGAGAGTGAACCGTCGGTGGGCCGGGTCGTCAAGCCTCCAGCGGCCACGGGCTCTCCACCTACGACTCACGACTATTGGCTCATGGTGATTTGGGACCACACCGCCTGCCAGCGGCCATCCTGGTATTCGTAGACGTTGGTGTTCCAACCGCGGAAGTCGAGCTGCTCGCCGTCGGCAATGACCTCGAGGCGCATCTGATAGCGGATCACCGCCACGTCGGTGTACAGGCGAAGCTCAATCTCCGAGATCGGCTCGAAGACGAGGAAGTCGAGGCCGCCGGCGGCGATGCCGCCCAGATAGTCGTCTCGTGACAATGCCTGGCCAAATGGGTTGATGACTTGAAAATCGGCCGCATGCAGGAGTTCGGCGGCCTCGAGGTCGGCGTCGACCACGGCGCGCGGGCGCTCGCGTTCCCGGTCACGGATGAGGTCGGCGTCGGTTGGCGCGGCCGGGGCGGCGGCCACCGGCGTGCCCGCGGCTGGCGCGGGGAACGGAACCGGCATCCCAACTTCGAGGCGGGTGGCGACAAAGGTCCAGCCATCGAACTCGTTGAGCACCGTGCCATCGGGTGCCTGGGCAACGAGCGAGCCGGTGGCGGAGAGGATATCCCCGCTCTGATCGACCTCGGCCGCGAGCTGGAAGGTGCCAATCCCCGGGGCATACTCCAGCGAGGGGTCGCCATCCTGAAAGACAAAGATGACATCGCCGGAACGCTCGCCGGTCGCTTCCCAGGCGCCAAGCGCGGTGCCGACATTGGCGGTGACCTCGATGTAGGTGGCATCGGCGTGAAAGGTGCCGAAGGAATCGTCGGCCAGATCGGCGGGATCGTTCTCCCAGCGCCAGGTGCCGACCAACGGGTGCGCGTCCTCCTGGGCGACCGCGGCATCTGGAGCCCGGCTCATGTCCAGTGTTCCCACCAGCGCGATAACGATCAACCCAAGCAGCGGGAGGCGAGACATCACGACAACTCCATTTCCGCCGCCCGCCCGGCCCGCCGTGGTCCGGCAAGCACGCGCTGCCGGCGAGCGGGACCGGTATCCGGGTGGCAATGGAGACAGCTTGCGCCCCGGCATCCGGCCGGCGCATCGGTAGGATTGCTGAATTCGACGGGGGACGACGCGGCTACGCAATTGGAACGGCCTCGTCGTCCGCCGGCAGCAAGCCGCGCTGCCGGGCCCGCGCCGCCGCCGCCTGCCGGGTCGCGTCATCGAGCTTGGCCAGCAGGTGGGCGACGTGGCTGTTGACGGTGCGGGGGCTAAGCGAGGGGCCGGCGGAGATCTCATCCGAGCCCGGGTGCGCGATCGTCTCCGCCACGCGGAGGGCGAGCCGGGTCTTGCCAACCCCGCCGGGGCCGGTCAGGGGGAGCAACCGGACGTCATCCTGGCGGAGCATGGCCGCCACCTCGGCAACCTCCCGTTGGCGCCCGATGAGGGAGGTCAAAGCGGCAGGGACGCCACGAGGCGGACCAGCGACCGGGAGGGGATCAACCAGCTGCGGCGGCGGCCGCGGGATGGACGTGATCGGGGGGCGAAACGTTACGGGATCGTGGGCCGCCCCCGTCTCGCGGTGGCGGCCCAGGCGCGGCCGGTAGCGAGCGAGGTCGGCCGGGGTGATCCGGTAGGCACCGGCCTCTTTCGTCGCGGGCAGCTCGCCGCGGGCAATGGCGCGGCGGATCGTCTGCTCATTGACGCCGGTCGCGGCGGCGGCGCGGGCGGTGAGAGGCCAGGTGTCCGGTCCGCCGGACAGATTGCTGTCCGGTGCCCAGTCCGTTGCCCGTTCGTCCATGATGGGCGCAGTATCGACGAGGCAAACCAGCGACGCAAGGAAAACGGATACGGCCAGCGTGTGCTTACTGCCAGCCGGCGGCGGTGCCGAGGCGGGCCATGCGCCGTTGCGGCGAGGTTTCGGCGAGCTGCATGAACTCGATCGCATTGCCGTCCGGGTCTTTGACCCAGGCTTGGAGGTTGTGGTCCAGCCCTTCCGCCACGTCACGGTCGATGGTGATGCCGCCCGCCCGGAGGTCGGCGACCAGGGCAGCGATGTCGTCGGTGAGCAGGCAGATGTGATGAAAGCTGTGCGTGCGGTCTGGATCAGGATCTGGGCCGTTCGGAAACAGTTCGAGGAAGCGGTCGCCGCCGAGATGGAGGTAGACCAGCATCAGGGAGCCATCAGGCCGGGTGAGGCGGAACGCTTCGTTCAGGCCCAGGAGATCATAAAAGGCCAGCGCGGCATCCATGTCATGCACGGCGAAGGC
>JACCYK010000608.1 GCA_013696525.1 Chloroflexia bacterium | reverse complement strand
AGACGACGCTGGCCACCGGCAACGAGATCACCATCGGCAGGAACAGCAACGACCGGTAGAGCGTCGACAGGCGGGAGGTCGCCAGCGGCCGCAGCACGAGGGCGATGCCCAGGGGCAGGACTATTTGGAGCGGGATCAGGGCGGCGGCGTAGACCGCGGTGTTGCGCAGGGCGGTGGCGAACCGGGGATCGGCCAGGATGGTCTGAAAGTTCTGCCAGCCGACGAATTGGGCATCGGTGGCGACCAGGTTCCAGTTGTAAAACATCAGCCGCAGCGATTGCAGGGCCGGCCAATAGTCGAAGAGGAGGGCCAGCCCCAGCGCCGGCAGCAAGAAGCCCAGGGCAACCGGCAGAGCGGGCGGCGGCATCCGCCAGTACGTTCGCGATGTTTGGCGCCCGGCCCGGAGGACCGCCGCCTCCCCTGTCGCCATCCGTTGCTCCATCCCGCCCACGGTCCCCATCCTCAACTGTTGACCGAGCTGACGAGCAACTGCGTGTACGGATGGCGAGGGTCTTCCAGGATCTGATCGGTCACTCCCCGCTCGACGATGCAGCCGTTTTTCATCACCATCGCCGTGTCGCTGAGCAACCGGATCACCCCCAGATCATGCGACACCACGATCACGGCGATGTTGGATTCGTGTTGTATTTCCTGGACCAGATCGAGGACGCCGGCCTGGACCGAGACATCGAGGCCGGAGGTCATCTCGTCGAGCAGAAGGATCACCGGCTCGTTGGCCAGCGCCTTGGCGATCTGCACCCGCTGCTGCATGCCGCCGCTGAAGTTGGCCGGCATGTCGTCCATCCGCGATAGGGGAACTTCCATCCGATCCAGCAGCTCGGCCGCCCGGTCCCGGATCCGTTTGATCTGGCGCCACTCGGCGGCCAGCAACCGCTCCGCCACGTTGCCGCCGGCGCTGATCGAGAAGCGCAGCCCCTGGCGCGGCGTCTGATAGACCATCCCAATGTCAAAATTCCGCACCCGGCGCCGGTCCTGGGGGTCGAGCGTAAAGAGATCGCGCCCCGGCTGGCCGAGCGTCAGCAAGGTGGCGACGCCGGTGGTCGGCCCGGTATCCCCATACAGGCAGCGAAGCACGGTCGTCTTGCCGCTGCCGCTCTCGCCGACGATGCCGAGGGTGGCGCCCGCCTTCAGATCGAAGGTGATTTCGGCGCAGGCGACGACGGTGCCGCAGACCGGGCAGGTGGTGCGATTCACCGCCGGGCCGGTCTGGCGCAAGCACTCGGGGCAGCCGGGGCCGTAGAGCTTGGTCATGTCGCGCACGGCAAGCACCACGCCCGGGGCCACGGTCTCCGCCGCTGGCGCCGCGTGATGTGACCGGGCCGGGCTCGCCAGGGCGGTCATGCCTCACTCGCTTTCTGTTGGCGGTTCGCGGCGCACCAATCGGTATCGGAGCAGACATCGTAGGATTGGCCGTGCTCATCCGGCGTCGGGACCAGGAACGTGGTTTCGCTGCCACAGAGGGCGCAGCGCCGGCCCGGAAAGGCCTCCACGGCGAAGGGGTAATCGTCAAAGGCGAGCGGCGCCACATCGGTAAAGGGCGGAATCGCGTAGATCCGCTTCTCGCGGCCGGCGCCGTAGAGCGACAGGTTCTCGGCCATGTGCAACGGCGGCAGATCCCAGCGCGGCACCGGGCTGGGCGACATGATGTGCCGATGATGCACCAGCACCGGGTAGCCGGCCGCCCGCGTGATCCGGCCGTTGCGTACGATATCTTCGTAGAGGGCAACCCACATCCGGCTGTAATCAGCCTCGCCGTGCATCCGTCGGGTCTCCGCCTCGCGCCGCTCGATTACCCGTAGCGGCTCCGGCAGCGGCACCTGGTAGATCATGATCTGGTCGGCCCGGAGCTTCAGCTCGGGGATCCGGTGCCGGGATTGGATGATGGTGGCCGCCGCCGTCTCGGTGGTGGTGGTGACGTCGGGCGCGGTGCGCTCGATCAGGCGCCGGATGTTGACCGCGTTGACGCTGTCGTCGGCTCCCTGGTCGATCACCTTCACCACGTCGCCGGGGCCGATCAGCGACAGGGTGAGCTGCAAGCCGCCGGTGCCCCAGCCGCGGGCGATCGGCAGCTCGCGGGAGCCGAACGGCACCTGATAGCCGGGGATCGCCACTGCCTTCAGCGTGGCCCGCCGGATCGCCTTCTTGCTCAGCTCGTCGAGGAAGGCATAGTTGTAGCCGGGCAGCGCCGCGGTTTCGACGGCGGCCGCTGGCAACGTGTGCCCCGGTGCGCTCATGCCGGGTCTCCTTCGTCCTACCGGAACTCGTCGTCCACATCCTCGGCCGGGCCGGGCCCATGGCCGTTGGCCGGCGTCGCCGCCGCCAGGTTGAGCTGCTCGGTGACCTGGAGCCCGCTGCCGAAGGTGACGAAGTGCGGCAGCTTCAGGTGCTCGACGAAGCCGAAGCTTTCGATCCCGTCCGTGTTGGAGAGCACCATCTCCTGATCGTTGGCGGGGGCGGGGTTTTCCTCACCGCCGCCGGCGCCGGCCATCAGGGCGCTATCGAGCACCGACATCGAGATCGCTTTCCGCTCGTTCTGGCCGAAGACCAGCCCGTAGCTGAGGCCGTACATCGCCGGTTGGTGATGGCCGTTGCCGGCGGCCGTCGCCGGCGGCTTCTCGCGCCCAGTCATCTCGCACTCGGTGACGCGGTAGGTCCCGATCGTCAGCGGCTGGTTGGTGAAGGGGTGCGTGACCCGCAGCGGCAGGTCACCCACCCGCAGGTCGGCGATCGTGCCGTGGTCGCCGCCGCCGTACCCACGCAGGGCGCTGTAGGCCAGGCAGACTAGGGCGCCGGTCTCCCCTCGCGCCAGCCCCTGTAACCAGGCCGGCCGGCGGACCGGGAACCGCATCGAATGGCGGGTGATGTCGTCGGGCTCCGCGGTCTGATCGACCAGGGGCGGGATCAGCCCCATCGCCCGCATCGTGTCGGAGACCTTCTTGGCATACCCGGACCAGCTTCCGGCCCCGTTTGGCGCCGGGGCGTGGCCGTTCTCGGATCGTTCTGGCGCCACGAACGCATTCGCGGTCTGGCGGTCCAGATCGAGCAACCGCTGGGTGTAGTCGCGGGTCCGTCCCAGGAGCTGGCCGCCGGGAATATCGCGGAAGGCGGAGGAGATGCGGCGGACGACCTCCATCTCGTCGCCCCGTACCGGGTGGGCGTAGCCGAGCCGGGGAAGCGTGCTGCGATAGGCCCGCAGCATGAACGCCGCCTCGGCCATATCGCCCTCCGCCTGCCGCAACGCCAGCGCCGCCAGGTCGGGGGCATAGAGGCCGCCCTCACCCATGATCTGGTCAACCGCCGCCCGGAACTGGTTGCGCACCTGGCGCAGCTCCAACAATGCCTCGCCGTTCTCGAGCCCGGGCGACTGGATGAGACGCTCGGCGGCGGCGATGGCCTCCGCCCCGGCCCGGACCGATGTGTAGGCCATTAGGCTGCTCGCCCGCTGCGGCGCGACACGACGGCGGTGCGCGGCAGGCCCATGACCTGACCCGCGTGGTCGATGACGAAGAGGTCGATTCCCATCGGGTAATGCCGGTTCGCCTCGTCGCGCGCCGCCAGGAAGGAGTCGGTCAAGCCGGGGAGCCAGGCCGCTCGCTCGCCATCGACACCCGGCCCGCGCACGGTGGTCTCGGCCCCGGCCTGGCTCGTGGAGGCCAGGGATTCCACCTCGACCAGCAGCGTGGCCGAATCGTCCGGGTACTCCAGGCTACCCCGTTTGAGCCGGCCGGGGAGGGCGGGGTCCATCGCCAATATGTCCGCGACCACGAAATCAGCTTGCTCGAGGCTGGCGAGCGAGGTCCGGGTCCGCCGGTGCAACAGATCGACCAACGCCTGACGCGCCGGCATCGAGGCGTCGACCGCCAGCGTGACCTCGTGGTCCAGTAGCGCAACTAGGGCCGAGGCCAGCCACGGATTGCCGGCCGGCCCGGCCTGGGCCACCGCGGGGTGG
>JACCYK010000607.1 GCA_013696525.1 Chloroflexia bacterium | reverse complement strand
ACCGGAACCCTCTACGGCACGACCTTCGCCGTCTACACCTCCAACGCGGCCCAGACCAGCCTCGTGGTAAATGGTGGTCCGCCATTTGTCATGAGCTTCGATCCGATCGAACTGTCGTTCCCCCTGCCGTAGCGGGCGCGATCACGCCGATCCCGCCCGCCTCGAGCGAAAATGTCGCCGGCGTTCGGGTCACCACGTCCCCATCGAGTTGAACCGGGAGCGGCGGATCCGAGCTGAGCCTCACCGCCCGGCCGCGCATCCGCACGACGTAGGGCGAGGCGGCGAGCGAACCGGTGACAAACTGCCAAATTGTCCGGGCGATCGGCCCGGGCCGCGTCGCCGTGAAGACTAGGACGTCGAGCCACCCGTCGTCTGAGCGCACGTCCGGATGCAGCCGGAGGACCGGTGAGATGATCGAACCGCCGTTCGCGACCAGCACCATCGGCGACGTGACGATCAGCCGCCTCGTGTCCACGTCGATCGTGAACCGCGCCGGGGCCTGTCGGATGGCCACCGTCGCCGCCGGCACGTAGGCCAGCCAACCCACGCGGCGTTTGAGGGCGCGGCTGGTTCGCTCAAAGAAATGGCTGTCGAGCCCGGCCCCCGCCATATGGAGGAAACGTCGCTCGCCACAGCGGCCAACATCCATGGTCACGATCCGATGCTGTCCGAAGATCAGCGCGGCGGCATCCTCGGCGCGGCCGGGAATGCCAAGCTCTTGGGCCGTGATGTTGGTGGATCCCGCCGGCATGATGCCGAGCATAGCCGGGGCGCCGGCGAGCCCCGTGACGACGTCGGCGACGGTCCCATCGCCACCGACGGCGATGACGATCGCCGCCATCGCGCTTGCCGCGTTCGCCAGTGCGACAGCCTCGCCCGGGTTCGTGGTGCGATAGATATCAAGGCGCGTCGAGGCGGGACATGCCGCCTCCAGGGCCGCGATGAGCGCTCTTGCATCGCCCCGCGTCGACGGGTTGATAATCGCCGCGACGCGCGTGCTGTCTCTCGGCGTGGCTGGCCCTGCCCTCACGGTTTGATCGCCCCGGGCTATCGTCCCGACGAATCTTCCTCCGGACCGAATATCCGCTCAACAATGTAGCTCGCCAGCCAGGCAGCGGCAGCGGTGAGCACAATGCTCAGGAGGCTCCGAACCAAGTTCCGCGCCATGTTGTCCTCTCCTCTCGGTGATTCGATCACCGCGTCGCCGATGTTCTGACATTCGGTGCCATTCAGTGCTGGTCAATCTTGGCCAGCCTGAGCGCGGGCTGCCAAGACGAGCGGCACCATCAAGATCAGCGCCACCGCGGTGACTTCCTTCAGCGTCGCCTCCCCAAGGAACGCGCGATCTGACGCGGGGAACAATGTCAGCGGCCATAGCAACGGATCGGTAATCCAGTAGACGAGTCCACCGGTCCAGACCCGGCCGGGAACGCTGAGTAGCTTGAAGACGAGCCGCAACAAAATGAACGCACCGGCCAGCGCCAACACGGATAGTACCAATTCAAGCGCGAACTGCGCCCGAACGACTTGGGCGTTGCGCCGCCTTAGTCTTGGTGGTCCAACCACATCGCTGTCCGGGAACCACGCTCGTTCGTTACCAACTCCGTCACCCGGTCCATGATGACCGCGGCAAGCTCGGTTTTTCGCATCGCCGGCAATACCTCTGGCTCGCCGTCCAACGCGATCAGGATGGCCTTGCTCTCGTCGCTGCCGATCGTCATCGCGGCGTCGTTGGCGACCACGAGTTGAAGCGACTTGCGCTCCAGCTTCGCCCGGGCGTTGGCGACAAGGTGCTCCGTTTCCGCCGCGAATCCAACCTTGATGAGGCTTGGCGCCTGGATCGTGGCCAAGATGTCGGGATTCTGGATCAGCTCCACGGTAAGCCCGGACGTCGAATTAGCCTTCTTGTATTTTTGCTCGAACCGCTGTGCCGGCCGAAAATCGCCCACCGCGGCCGCCATGATCAGGACCCTCGCTCCTTCCACCGCGCCTTGAATCTTAAGCAGCATCTCCTCCGCTGTCTCGACCCGGATGATTTCGGCCGCATGGGGCATTGAAAGGTGCGTTGGTCCCGCCACGACAGTAACCATGGCGCCAAGATCGATCGCGGCCTGGGCCAACGCGAGCCCCATCAGCCCACTCGATCGATTGCCGATGAATCGGACCGGATCAATCGGCTCATGGGTGCCTCCGGCCGAGACCACCACCTTGGTACCGGCGAGCGGCCCGGCCCGTCCGAGCATCGCTCGCGTCACGCCGACGATCTCGCCGGTCGCCGCCAGCCGGCCGTCACCGCTCGCCCCTGACGCCAGTCGCCCTGCCCCTGGTCCGATCACCACGGCGCCACGTTCGCGCAGCCGGTGCAGATGCTCTTGGGTAGCAGGATGGTGCCACATTCCATGCTCCATCGCCGGCGCGACCACGAGCGGCGCGGATGTCGCCAGCGCGACCATGCCGAGCAGGTCGTCAGCCAGACCGAGGGATAGCCGGGCCAAGGTCTGTGCCGTCGCGGGAGCGACAAGCACGAGGTCCGCCGCCGCCAGGGTTACGTGTCCCGCGAGCTCCACCGTCCAATTGGCAATCGGATTGCCGTGGACCGGACGCCGGGTCAAGGCGGAGAACGTCAAAGGCTGGATAAACTGGCGCGCGCCCTCGCTCAGGATGACATCGACCGCCACGCCGAGCTGCACGAGCGTGCTCGCGACATCGGCCGCTTTGTACGCGGCGATGCTGCCCGTCACCGCGAGCACGATGCGCTTGGCAGCAAGCGGGTTGGTCGAGTCAACCATGGTCGATCCATCCTTCACCCGGACATCGTCGGATGGAGTCTATCGGTGACGGTCCGCCCCGGCAACTTGGATTCGATCGCGCCTCGGTGCAATCGGCGCTTGACGAAACGAAAAACCTGAGTAGAGTTGCCCCGTCATGACGCCGAACCGTCCACTCGAGCGGGAGATGGCATGGAGCTAGCCAATGCCGGCGTGAACGGAAGCGCGGTGCTTCAGGCGCGCGGGATCGATAAGCATTTCGGGCCCGTTCACGCGTTGAAAAACGTCGATTTCTCGGTCCATGCCCAAGAGATCGTCGCCCTGATCGGTGACAATGGCGCGGGCAAGTCGACGTTGATTAACGCGCTGACCGGCGTCTTCCCCTACGACCATGGTGAAATTGTCTTCGCCGGCCGACCCGTCCGCTTCGCGTCGCCGCACGAAGCTCGATCGGCAGGCATTGAAACGGTGTACCAAGACCTCGCCATCGCGCCGCATCTCGATTCCGTGGCCAATATCTTCCTTGGCCGTGAGTACCGGCAAACCGGTCTGCTTGGCCGGCTCGGGTTTCTCGACAAGGATCGCATGTACGCGGAAACCAGTGCCCAGCTCAAGCAGCTCGGCGTCCGGGTGCCGAACCTTCGCCGCCGCCTGGTCACGCTCTCGGGCGGACAACGGCAGGGCGTCGCGGTCGCCAGGGCCGTGATGTGGGCCAGCAAGGTGGTCATCATGGACGAGCCGACCGCCGCCCTCGGGGTGGCTCAAACCGCGCTGGTGCTAAACCTTATGCGCCAGGTTCGCGACAACGGGATCCCGATCGTCTTCATTAGCCACAATATGCCACACGTCTTCGAGGTCGCCGATCGCATCGTCGTCCTTCGCTTGGGCGAGGTCGTCGCCGAGCTCGATCCCCGGCAAGCAACGATTGATGACGCGGTATCGGCCATGACCGGTTCCCTGCGCCCACGTTCAATGAGCAACGATCGACCTGCCGAGGTGCGCCATGGCCGGTGAGCCAAGGGGGGCCGAGGCGCAGCCGGACGTTGAAGAGCAGCCGGCGACCTGGTCGGCCCGGCTCTCCTCGTCAATCATCTACTTCATTCTGCCGGCGCTGATCATCGTGTTCACGATCATCTCCCGGCAATCGTTCTTCAACCCGAATAACTTTCAGAACATTGCGATCTTCGCCTCGACCTTGCTCTTACTGGTCGTAGGATCGACGTTCGTCATCATCACCGCCGGGATCGATCTCTCGGTCGGGTCCGTCCTGGTCTTCTCCTCGGTCGTCGCGGCGCAGGCCATGGTGACACTATCTGGGAGTGCCGAGGAAGTTCGAGCCCGCGAGTACCCCAACCAACTGTTTGGTATCTCCGCCGGCATCGTGCTTGGCGTGCTCTCCGGTCTCGCCTGGGGGCTGCTCAATGGCGTCCTGATCACCAAGCTCAGGATCCCGCCGTTCATCGTTACGCTCGGCACCCTCGGCATGTCGCTCGGTCTGGCCCTAATCCTATCGGGTGGAGTGAACGTGCCTTTTGTGCCACCGACGGTGCAATCCGAGATCGGCTCGCGAGCGCTCTTCATCGTGCCGATCGGGACCGGCCAGTTTCGCTTCACGGTCCCGGTGGCTGTCGCCACGGTGGTCATCGTGATCGCCGCGCTCGCCCTCCATAAGACCCGATTTGGCCGTTACACCTATGCCATCGGGTCCAACGCCGATGCCGCCCGCCGGGCTGGCATCAACGTCGACGCTCATCTCATCAAAGTCTACGGGCTGAGTGGTATGCTGGCCGGGGTCGCCGGCGTGCTTGATGTCGCGCTCTTTAGCACCGCCTCCGTCGGGTCCCATGCATCGGACAACCTGTCGGCCATTTCGGCGGTCGTCATCGGTGGCACCAGCCTGTTCGGCGGTATCGGCAGCATTGGCGGGTCAGTCGTCGGCGCCTTTATCCCGGCGATCCTCCGCAACGGCTTCGTGATCCAAGGGATTCAACCGTTCTGGCAACAGGTCGCCATCGGGGCGATCCTCATTTTGGCGGTGTATCTCGATCAGCGGCGCCGGCAGGCGGAAGAACGCCGCTAGTACGTTACTCGGCTCCCCTCGATGGCCGGCCAGCATCATTTCGATGCCGGTGGGTCATCAAAAGACTTCAAGAAGGCCGCTTCGGGGATGCAAGTGGCCGAGCGCGACAACTCCACGGCAACCCGTGGAAGGAGAACTGTCAATGAGTCGGGATATCTGTTGGAAGCATCGTCACATCGACCGGCGTCGTCTCGTTGGCGCCAGTGCCGCGGCCGGCCTGGGCATCACCCTGTTCGGAACGGCTGGACTAAGGGCGCGAGCCGCTCAAGACGAGCCGTACCGCATTGTGCTGATCCAGGGCGTTACGGGAGACGAATTCTACGTCTCGATGGCCTGCGGGGCGCAGGCCGCGGCCGATGAGCTTGGGGCCGAGCTAGAAGTGCAAGGCCCCGAACGGTTCGATGCGACGCTGCAAGCCCCGCTCCTGAGCGCGGTGGTCCAAAGCGCGCCGGACGCGATCCTGATCGCGCCCAACGACCGGGCGGCGATGATCGCGCCCATCCAAGAGGCGATCGATGCCGGCATCGCCGTGTTCACGGTTGACACGTTCATCGATTCCGATATCGCCGTCGCGAACATCGCTTCCGACAACGTCGAGGGTGGCCGGATCGCGGCGCAGGCACTGGCGGAGCTGATCGGTGAAACGGGCAAGGTCTTTGTCGTCAACACCATTCCAGGCATCTCGACCACTGACCAGCGGGCGGAAGGATTCTTCGAAGGGCTTGCCGACTACCCGGACATCGTAGATCTCGGCCAGGAATACAGCAACAACGATTCGACCCAGGCTGCCTCCATCGTCAACGCCCGCCTCCAGTCCGATCCCGATCTGGCGGGCATCTTCGGCACCAACCTGTTCTCGGCCCAGGGCGCGGCCGTCGCGATCGAGCAAGCCGGCCTGCAAGGGGAAGTGAAGGTCGTCTCGTTTGATGCCGGGCCGACGCAGGTCGAACAACTTGAGTCGGGCACGGTCGACGCGCTGATCGCCCAGCATCCGTTCGACATCGGGTACATGGGCGTGCAGATGGCCGTCGAGTTCCTCAGTACCGACACCGCGCCGGCGGAAACCGAAGTAACGACCGGCTACTCAATCGTCACCGAAGAAACGATTGACGACCCGGAAATCGCTCGCTACCTCTACGTCGCCGACTGTAGCGAAATCGCCGCGGCCGGCGCTTCGCCGGAAGCGGAGGCGACGCCGGCGGCCTAACCAGCCACGGCGCGAGCCCAAGACTAGCGTGCCGCCCCGGCCTGGGCCGGGGCGGCCGTTTCGCGGTTGACGATGGGGAAGGCGGTCCTTATAATTTCGGGAGCGGCTGGCCCAGGTGGCGGAATCGGCAGACGCGCTAGCTTGAGGGGCTAGTGCCCGTTTAGGGCGTGGAGGTTCAAATCCTCTCCTGGGCACCCTAACCCCCGGTCAGCGGGCGATTAGCTCAGCTGGTAGAGCGCCACGTTTACACCGTGGATGTCAGAGGTTCGAGCCCTCTATCGCCCACCGGCCCGCACCGACCGCTGGGTACAGTGATGCGGCTCTCATCGATCGAGTAGTTCAAGCGGTGCAGGCTCAGGTAGCTCAGTTGGTAGAGCTCACGACTGAAAATCGTGCGGTCGGCAGTTCGAGTCTGCCCCTGAGCACCAAGATGGCCGCTGCGGTTGCGCCCCTGGCATCTGTCAGGGGCGCGT
>JACCYK010000589.1 GCA_013696525.1 Chloroflexia bacterium | reverse complement strand
CGCGCACCTATTGGGGCAAGCGCTCTGCCTTCTCGATTGCTCGCAAGAGCTGCTTTGCCGCGTCGCGGGCGACCTTCCGGTGATGATCCAAATGGCTGCCCGCGATTGGCATGAGGGCGCCGGCCAGCGCGGGATCAACCTCTCCCGCCTGGCGCGGACCGGTCAAGGCACGGGAGGCGAACCGGCCGTTCTCCAGCTCAAGCACCCCGGTCAGCAGCGGCACGGCGGTCCTGGCCGCGGCTGGACTGGACCCGGCAAAATTGGCAATGGCGGTGACGGCGGCATCGCGGGCGATGACGCTGGTGTCGGTGACGATCGTGGCTTGCAGTCGAGGGAGCAACGGCTCGATCAAATCCGGCCGGTTGGGAGCGATGGACGCGACCGCTTGCATTGCTTCCCAACGGACCCGGTTCGAGCGATGGCTCAGGAGCGGATCGAGCTGTTCGCCAAAGGGAGCGACCAGGGCGGGATCCCAGCGTGCCACCGTATTCATCACGTCCGCGCAATCCCCGGCCAGGGCCGCATCGTCCGCATCCAGCCCGCGCCCGATCTCGGCGAGCAGCGACAGATCACGCGCACAGGCAAAGGGGGCCCGTCGATTCGCGGCATGGTGGCGTTCCCCGCGGGCGGAGGCGAGCTGGCCGAGGATCAACACGGCTCCCGTCTGTGCTACACATCCGACCAGCAATGCGGCGCTGGCATGTATGGACCCGGCGTCGGAATGGGACGGACCATATCAGAAAAGCGAGCAACAGCACCATGGATAGTCGCACCACCAGGCAGGTCCAGGGCTTCGGTACCTCGATCTTCAGCGAGATGAGCCGGTTGGCGAACCAGCACGGGGCCGTCAACCTCGGCCAGGGTTTCCCGGATTTTGACGGCCCGGACTTCTACAAGGAGGCGGCGAAAGAGGCGATCGACGCCGGCTTGAACCAGTACGCGATCTCGCATGGGGCGCCGCGGCTGCGCCAGGCGATCGCGGCGACCTGGCGGCACGATCACGGGCGGGAGGTCGATCCGGAGACGGAGGTGACGGTCACTAGCGGCGCCACCGAGGCGCTGTTCGACGCGATCCAGGCCTTTGTCGGTCCCGGTGACGAGGCAATCGTCTTCGAGCCATTCTACGATTCGTACCTGCCCAGCACGCTCCTCGCCGGCGGCACGTTGCGGCCGGTGACGTTGCGGCCGCCCGATTGGGCGTTCGACCCCGACGAGCTGGCGGCGGCGTTCGGGCCGAAGACCAGGGTCCTGCTGCTCAACACGCCGCACAACCCGACCGGCAAAGTCTTTTCCGGCGACGAGCTGCGCCTGATCGCCGATCTCTGCCAGCGGTGGGATGTGATCGCCATCACCGACGAGGTCTACGACCGGATCATCTTTGACGACGCGGTCCACCTGCCCTTGGCCGAACTTCCCGGCATGTGGGAGCGGACCATCACGATCAACTCGACCGGGAAGAGCTTTTCGCTGACCGGCTGGAAGATCGGCTACCTGATCGCCCCCGCCGCCGTGACCGCCGCCCTCCGCATCGTCCACCAGTTCGTCACCTTCGCCACCTCGACCCCGATGCAACACGCCTCGGCGGTGGCGCTGGAGCTGGCCTTGGCAAACGACTATTACGACCAGCTCCGGCGCGACTACGCCCGGCGGCGGGCGGTGCTGGCCGACGTGCTGGCGGCCAGCGGCTTACCGGCGCTCCCCATCGCGGGCGGGTACTTTTTGAATTCCGATCTCAGCGGGCTCGGCTTCGCCGATGACGTCACCTTTTGCCGCTGGTTGACGGCCGAGGTCGGCGTCGCGGCGGTGCCGCCGTCCGCCTTCTACCTCGACCCGGCGCGGGCGCCGCTGCTGGCCCGGTTCTGCTTCGCCAAGCGGGACGAGACGTTGCGGGCGGCGGCCGATCGCCTGCGACGGGTGCGGGATCTCCTCCCGGGCGGGAATTAGGGCGTATTGCGGACCGCGCCCATGCCGAGGAACGAGCCGGCGGCCAAGCCCCCGGCGCCGCCGATCAGGGCGCCGGCGATGATGACCGCGCCGTCACCAAAGTCGCGGGCCAGATGCGGGCTGAGCAGCCAGCCCCCGGCAATGCCGACGACCAGGCCAATGACGACGCCGATCGCGGCGCCACGCTCCGCGTTGGCGGCGTTGCGGCGCTCGGGCTCGGTGTTGTCGATCCCGTTCTCGAGGGCCATGGC
>JACCYK010000112.1 GCA_013696525.1 Chloroflexia bacterium | reverse complement strand
CACTTGTACCAGCGGGTCGGAGACGGTGCAGAAGCTGCCGCGGGCCGGCAGCGCGCGGGACGGCGCCGGTCGCCGGTCCGGCGCCACGATGCCCACCAGCGGCGCGGTGAGCGCGGCGGCGGTCTGGCTGCCAAGCTCGCGGGAACCGAGCGCGGGGTCGCTGGCGACCGCGTAGTGAAAGATCATCTCGCCGCCTTGCTCGACGGGGAAGTTGGTGTCCCAGATGTTGTTGAGCGGCCAGGAGTAGATCGTGGCGGGGTTGGCGCGATCCTCGGGGATGGTGGTTGGGAACGGCGCATACGGCACCACGATGTTGCCGAATTGAACCAGCGGCGCCTCCAGCGTGGCCCAGGCCGCCGCCCCCCGCTCGTCCCGGAGCGCGACCCAGTGCCGGACGGCGAGCATGTGCTGGGCCGAGCCGGGGATGTGGGGCGCCCCGCGCGACGTGACGCCGCCGGTGATCTCGTACTCGGGGTCGGGATCGTTGACCGCGAAGGGGAAGGAGACGTAGACGCTCTCCTTCTTCCGGGTGGCAATCTTCTGGATCCGGTTCGCGATGTCGATCCGCTTCACGCCATGTGGTAGCGAGATGGTCGTTTCCAGCCAGCGGCTGCCCTCGGCCACGAGCCGCAAGGTGACGCGCTCACCGGTGGCGGTCGAGCGGCGGTTGACGACCGAGGCGTTGCCGCCGGTGACGCGGTCGCCGAAGAGGGAGAGGTCCAGCGCCTGGATGCGACCGGAGAGGTGGTTGAACTCGGCGCCGCTGGTGTAGGTATCGTAGATATATTCGTTGAAGCCGAACGGAGCATCGCTGTTGACCAGCTCGCGCCCGGACTCGCGATCGAGGATCGAGGCGATGAAGCCATCCTTGGGGTCTATTTCCACCCGGTACAGATCGGTCTCAAGCGTGAATGGGTCCGGCGCGGGCCGGCTCCCCATATCCTGGCCGGCTCCGGCGACGATGTCGTAGCGGGCGTAACCGACCGGGGGAACCGCGTCCGCCCGGAAGGTCAGCCACTGCCCTTTCGCCCGAAAGCTTGGGTTCGGCTGCGGCTCCCACGTTGCCGGCACGGCCTCGCCCGTGGTGGCATCAACGACGATGACCGGCTCGCCGAGAAGAACCCGCGCCGCCGGCACCAGGAGCCGGACCAGGTCGGTCCGCGGCCACGAGCTGGGGTTGACAACAATCACCGAGGAGAGGGCGCCGGGGGCGGTGTGGAACGTCTCGGCCAGGCGGCGGCACCCGAAATCGAGCAGCATCCCCGTCCGCTCACTGGCGGTATGGGCGAAGGCGGCCTTGCGGGTGCGTTGCAGGGCGCCGGAAGCGCCGCGCTCCAAGCCGTCTTTCCAGGGATCGGAGGAGCCCCAGGTGTGCTCGTCGAAGAGCGCGAGGGCTTCGTACGCCTGATCCACCGCCGGCGCCACGGTTGCCGCCTTCGGCTGGCCGAGGGCATCGGCGAGCGCATGCAGCGTTTGGGCCGTGCGCAGCGTACCCTGGGCCCGGCGGTTGACCCCGAGCGGCAAGGCGTCGGCGGCGACGCCGTCCACCCACCAATCGGTCCAATCGCCTTCGAACGTGGCGAACTGGTCGCCGCCCCCCCGTTCGGCCGCTTCAAAGAATTCGCGGTTGGTGGCCAGCCGCAGCCGCGGGAAGGCCCACCGCTCATTCCAGTCGCGGACAGTCTCGGCGATCGTCAGGCTGGGCGGGGCGTTGTCGGCGATCGTGTCCTGAACCCGGAAATGCAGGATGTCGCCGGCATACGGCCGCTTCGTGACCGGGATCCCACCCGGCAGGTCGTGCCAGCCGAAGGCATGCCGGCCATAGGGATAGGGCCGCTCGGCCAGGGCAAGCAGGTAGTCCGGCAGCAGATCGCGCGCGATGGCCTCACCCTCGGCCAGACCCGCCATGTTGCCATCCATGTACGAGACGCCGTGGGGCGTGTCGGTGAACCAGACCAGCAACCGCTTGCCATCGGCGGCCCGCCAGTAGAACGGCCGGGTCAGCTCCTGGCCGCCGGTCAGGAACGGCACCGAGCGCCCGGCATAGTTATGCGCGACCGAGAAGTACCGAATCCCGGCATCGATCAGCAAATTGAGCAGGCCGATGGTGTGGCCGGGGACGTCGGACTGGATGGCGGAAACGATCTCCATGTCATGTCGCTGCCGCAGCTCATCGGCGAAGCGGAGACCCCATGCCAGCTCGTCAATCGAGTAGACCTCGGAGTGCATGCTGAACGGCAGGGCATTGATCTCGATCCGGCCCGCCTTGACCTGGGCAAAGAACTCGTCCCGCATCACGGGGGGACGGGCGGCAAGCCACTGTTGCAGCGGATAGGTGACTTCCACGTTCCAACGGAACTTGGCGTCGTCCGGCCAATCATCCGTGGCGGCGACCAGGTCGATGGCGGCGTCGAGATACTGAAGCTGATGCTCCATCACGATCGCCTGGGGATCGGTGTAGCCATAATCGAAGTGGGAATGGTGGATCAGATAGACCGACCACTTGCGTTGTGGCCGGACCTCGATCGTGGCCGTGCTCGTGGCGCCCGAGGCATCGGTGGCGATCAGTTGATGGGTTGTGGCGTCCTCAACCTCGGGCACGAAGAGATGGGCGATGCTGGCGGCAGCCGGATCGAGCGTGACTTGGTCAATGACGACATTACCGGCCCAAACCGCCACGACAAGAGGTTGGGCCGCGGGTTCGGCGCTCGCCAGGAGCCGGATCGCCTGCTCCAACCCGCCGGCCTCCGACCGACGAAAGAGGGG
>JACCYK010000562.1 GCA_013696525.1 Chloroflexia bacterium | reverse complement strand
GTATCAGCCCTCGGCGCCTTCTCGCTTCCTGGCCAATATCCCGGAGAGTCATACCGACAGCTCCGTCCGCCGCTCCGGCCATCGCCATTCGACGGCATCGTCGCGCCAGAGCCTGAGCAACATGGTGCGATTCCCCAGCGGCGCTCCGGTCATGGCCCCCGCCGCGCCGGCCGTCAAGTACACGGTCGGCCAGCGCGTCTTTCACGCCAAATTCGGCGAAGGCGTCATCTCGGAGGTCGCCGAGCGTCGCGGTGACCAGGAGCTGGCGATCGCCTTCATCCGGCACGGCACCAAACGCCTGATGGGCAGTCTCGCCCCGTTGGAAATCATCGAGTAGAACGTACGCCACAATTGTGTACGTACATAGTAGACTGTGCTCAGCCGGGATCGCCGCCGATCGCCGGCTCGTGAGCAACGCTTGTCGAGGGATCGCGTGACCACCGTCGCCATCGAATCCGATACCGTGCGCACGCGGCTCGAAACCCGCGAGGAATCCTGGTTGGCGCCGGCCGCCACGCGATCCCGCGATGCGCGGCGCCCGCGGCCGGAGCCGGAGAGCGCGGTGCGGACCGCCTTCCAGCGCGACCGCGATCGCATCCTCCACACCAAGAGCTTCCGCCGGCTGATGCATAAGACCCAAGTCTTCATCGCGCCGGCCGGCGATCACTTCCGGACCCGCCTCACCCACACGCTCGAAGTGACCCAGATCGCCCGCACCATCGGCCGCGCCCTCCGCCTGAACGAAGACCTGATCGAGGCGATCGCCCTCGGTCACGATCTTGGGCACACCCCCTTCGGCCACGCCGGGGAACGCGCCCTGGCCGAGGTGTATCCCGGGTTCCGCCACAACGAGCAGAGCGTCCGCGTGATCGACGTCCTGGAGAAGGAGGGCCAGGGACTGAACCTGACCGAGACGGTCCGCGACGGGATCCTCCATCATTCCAAGGCCCGCTCGGGCCTGACCGAGCATCTCACGGGGCGGTCCCGCGCCGTCGAAGGCGAGGTCGTCAAGCTGGCGGACGGCATCGCCTACATTAATCACGACTTGGACGATGCAATTCGGGCCGGCCTGCTCGCCGTGACCGATGTGCCCGAGATCGTCTTGACGAGGCTCGGCGACACCCACGCCAGCCGGATCGATACTCTGGTCCGCGACGTGATCGACCAATCGGCGGTCGAGACCATCCCCGGCGCGATCGCCATTTCACCCGAGGTCCGCGCCGCCGCCGATACCCTGCGCGACTTCCTGTTCGACCGGATCTACACGCCGCTCAACGCGCGGCCGAACACGCTCCGCGCCCAGCACATCGTCCGTGCCCTGTTTACCCATTACGCCGGGCATCCAGACGACCTGCCGCGAGATGAGCGGCCGCCAACCCGGCACGATTCCCCGGAGCGGCAAGCGGCCGACTTCGTCGCCAGCATGACCGACCGCTACGCGATCGAGCTCTACGAGCGTCTTTTCGTGCCGCAAGACTGGCCGTTGTAACTCGACGGCGTTGATTCGGAGCAGACATGGCCCAGGATAACGTCCGCGAAGTCCGCGACCGTACCGACATCATCGAGCTGGTCGGGAGTTATGTCGCCCTGAAGAAGGCCGGCCGCTCCTACAAAGGGCTCTGTCCTTTTCACCAGGAAAAGACGCCGTCCTTCGTCGTCTTTCCCGACTCCCAGAATTTTCACTGCTTCGGCTGTGGCAAAGGCGGCGATGCCCTCACCTTCTACATGCAGGTTGAGCACGTCGAGTTCCGCGAGGCGTTGCAGGAGCTGGCCCGCCGGGCCGGGATCGAGCTGGCGTCCTTCCCCACGATCGCCCCCGAGGTCGATGCCCACCGGCAGCGCCTGATCGAGCTGAACGAGCTGGCGGCGGTCTACTTCGCCAACGTTCTGAGTAACAGCGAGGCCGGAGCGCCGGGCCGGACGGTGGTCGAGCGGCGCGGCCTCTCGCCGGAAGTCGTGCAGCAATTTGGGCTCGGCTTTGCCCTGGAGCGCTGGGATGGGCTCCACATCTACCTGGCATCTCGCGGCGTCGATCCCACCGTCGCGGTCGAAGCCGGTCTGCTTTCCGAGCGGAACGAAGGGGCAGGCTACTATGACCGTTTTCGCAACCGGCTGATGTTCCCAATCCGGACCCGGGAGGGCCGCACCGTCGGGTTTGGGGCGCGGGCGCTGGGCGACGACCAGCCGAAGTATCTCAACTCCCCGCAATCAGCCGTTTTCGACAAAAGCTCGCTCGTGTACGGGCTCGATCTAGCCCAGGCCGCGATCCGGGCCGCCGATCGGGTCGTCATCGTCGAAGGCTACATGGATGTCATTGCCGCCCATCAGTTCGGCTACGCGAACGTCGTCGCCACCATGGGCACGGCGGTCACCGAAACCCAGATCGGCCTGGTCAAGCGCCTGTCGAAGCACATCGTGCTGGCCCTGGATGCCGACAACGCCGGTCAACTAGCGACACTACGCAGCCTGGAGACGCTGCCGGCCGCCCTCGACGGCGAAGCGGTGCCGGTGGCGGCGCCACAACGCGGGCCGGCGGCCGGCGCCATCATCCGCTGGGAGCGCAAGCTCAGCGCTGATGTCGCGATTGTCCGGCTGCCGGATGGCAAGGATCCGGACGAGCTGATCCGGCGCGATCCAGCCCGGTGGCCGGAGGTAGTCGAGCAGGCGCGGCCGTTCCTCGATTTCTTCATCGAGGGCGTCACCGCCGACCTGTCGCTGGACGACGCTCGCGCTAAATCCGAAGCGATCAAACGGATCGCGCCGCTGCTGCAGCAGGTTGGCGACCGGGTGGTGCAGGCACACTACACCGGGGTGCTGGCTCGCCGCCTGCAGTTGCCCGAGACGGTGGTGCAAAGCGAGGTCCGGCGCGCCACGCTCCGCACCGCGATGGCGGTCGATCCGCGGTCCCGTTCCGCCTCGAGCCGGGCGCCGCGGCAAGCCTCGCAGGAAGATCATTTGGTCGCCCTCCTCTTGCGGCACCGCGAGATCTGCCGCCCGATCCTCGGCCTGGTCCCCGAGGATGACCTGATCGACGTCCGCAACCGCGAGCTGTTGCGGGTGCTGCGAGATGAGGCGATCCCGTTCGAGTTGGAGCCGCCGGCGATCATCGCCGGTCTTGACGATGAGCTGGCGGACCATGCCGAGCGCCTGCTGGCCTCCCTGGCCGGCACCCCCGCCCAGTATCCGGGTCACATCGAACGCGATGCGGCGAGGGCGGTCGAGCGGCTGGGCAAAGAGCGCTTCGAGTTCCTGATGCGTCAACTCCAAGCCGCGATCGAGGCGGCGCAGCAAGCGGGCGACGCGGCGACCCTGCAGAGCCTGATCGATCAACTGGCGTTGCTCCACGCCCGGCACCGGCAGTTCTACCCGCCGCCCAGTCCTTACTTCCGCGATAGCCGCTCGACCTCTCTGCCGACGACGGGCTGATCGACGGCTGGGACATAGCCGGCCACCAAGGAGAGCTCCCTTCGCTGATTGTCCCCGCGAATCCGCGTGAACTGGAAGCTGCTCGGATCAACGAGCCATTGACTCGCGGTCGAATCTATACAAGTTCGGAGGGGTACGATATTGTTAGCGCGTAGCTGCCGACTCTGGCGCCGGATTAGTGGCGACGGTAGCTGGCCGGTCGTGGGGATTCGGCCAGGAGCTTCAGACACGCGAGGGGGTATGACAACGATGATTCTGCGACGCATGACCGGGCTCGCCCTCGGTCTCGCCCTGCCGTTGACGTTCGTGGTCTCGGCCGCGGCCGACGACGAATCGTTCCGCGATCGCTTGGTGGGCAGCATCCCCACCTATGCCGAGGCTGACGCGGCCGTCGCCGGCACGGCGGTCGTGGGTACCGGGTTCGTCATCGCCGCGCCGACGGGGGACAATTTCGCCGGCCTCGGGGACGCCGCGCGGGCGGAATTCTCGACCCTGTACAGCGATGTGCGGACCGCGATCCTCGAGGGCCCCAGCGACGACTAATCCGGTCGCCGGGTGCTCATCACTTGGGTTGCCGAGCGGCCCTCACC